>CAMUHN010000082.1 GCA_947088675.1 uncultured Roseburia sp. | reverse complement strand
GAAATATGGATTGTACAAGAATCCGTCAGGGTGCTGTTTTATACCTTCCGGTAAATGTGGACGGCGCGTGGCTCGCCCTGGGGGATCTTCATGCGAGGATGGGCGATGGGGAAGTGATGATCTGCGGGATGGAAACCGCGGGAGAGGTTTCTGTGCGGGTAAGTCTGATAAAAAAAGGAGAGGGGATGAAAAAAGGGCTGTTTGATAGAATAACAGCCCTTTTGGCATGGGTTCAGGCCATGGGACAGGCGAACGATGCTGCAAGGGCCTGTTTTGTTTCTGCGAATGAAGCCAGGATATGGTCAATATAGCTGCGCATCAGATCGTCCGATTCGATAAAGGGTTCTGTCAGTTCGAAATAAGTAATCCTGTCTTTTCTGGTACGGCTAAAATACGGTTTGATCAGTTCGCATTTTTGTGGTACGAACAGCGCATTTTTTTTGATATAACAGTTTGACGCCGCAGCCGGTATCCTTTCTGAACGGTCGAGAAAAGAGCCGACGCTTTTATGGATGGCCGTATCTTCCTCTGGCAGGTAGTAATAGTTTTTATAATCGTCTAAAAAATATTTTAATTCCCCCTCAAAAAGCGGGATGCGTATCGTAGTATGTTCTTCCTGCATAAAGAGAAAGAACAGGCCGTTGTTTGCAGAGACGCGTCTGGGGACCGTATATTCGTTTTTCAGGGAAATAAACAATTCTTTGCAGTCAGTTCCCTCTGCATTTTCATATTCATTTCCTTTCACTGTATCAATGGAATAGCTGCCGCCTAAGATTTTTGAGTAGGAAAAAACAGGAAGCAAATACGGCAGGTGCACAACGTCTTCATAATTGTGCTGTTTTAGTAAAAGCAGCGCTTCTTCCGTCGGATGTAACAGAAACTCTTTATAGATGCTGACCAGATCTCCCCCGCTGCAGAGGTCGTCGCGGCAGATTCCCAGAAACTGTTCGAGGGACTTTAAATTGTAATGTTCCAGCAAAAGCACTCGTTTCAGCTGTTTTGCAGTCTGATAGAGATCTATACTGTTGAGGTTGCGGAAAGGATCCGAAATATTCTGCATCTGATATTTTGCTCTCAGATAGGGGAGATCAAAAGTATGGCCGTTAAATGTAATAATTGTTTTAAATTGCTGCAATGTGGATAAAAATGCGGCCAGCACATACGGTTCTTCTTCGGCGCTTTCAGCAAAAAACTGGTCGATGAGGAGTCTGCCGTTTTTTCTTGCCGCACAGCCGATCAGATAAAGCTGTGTATGGGCGGCGGAAAAGCCGGTTGTCTCAATATCAAAAAAAAGTGTGTCCTCCTTAAAAATTTGTTCTGTCAGTGCATCATTCGGTGCAAAAGGCAGTTCATCATGCCATCTTTTCAAAATAATCCTCCATTCTGTACAAAAAAGCTGTAAAAACAGGTATGTAATCTTTTCGTGTAAAAGGAAAATGACGCCCGCATTATTATAGCAGAAATAAGATTTTTTTTAAGGGGTTGTTTTTTCTTTTCTCTGTTTATGTTATAATGAATACCACATAAACTTTTGAATGGAGGGAGGATAAAATATGCCCACAAACGAAAAAGAAATGAATTGTTATTTGTTTGATCAGCTTACATTGGTAGAGAGAATCAGAAGAGAGGCACAAAGAGGGGGAATGGAGGCTGTCCTGGCACAGCTTGATATCGAACAGGCGGCCATAGAGCGAAAACTTTATCAGAAACCGCCATTAATCAGTGAATGAAAAAAATGTGCGCTCTGGCGCACATTTTTTATGGGTTCATCTCAATTTATTGGCGTTGATATGGAAAAAATTTTATGAAAAAAGTATGAAAAAAAAAACAAGAAAAAGATGTCATATTTTGTTGATTGTGTTATAATTGTTAGGATAAGTATCTTATAATAGTTATAAGAGCAAATACAAAATAAGAGAAAGTGGGGCACAAAAAATGGGTTTAAAGACATTTAAAGGTGGCGTCCATCCTTATGAAGGAAAGGAACTGGCAAAGGATCGGCCTATTGCAGAAGTTTTACCAAAAGGCGATCTGGTGTATCCGTTATCACAGCATATCGGGGCGCCTGCCACTCCGGTTGTAGCGGCAGGGGATCAGGTTTTGAAGGGGCAGAAAATCGCGGAAGCGGGCGGCTTTGTTTCTTCTCCGATTTACTCCTCCGTTTCAGGTACGGTGAAAGCCATCGAGCCGCGGCGTGTGGCAGTCGGTGATATGGTAAAATCCATTGTTATCGAGAATGACGGTGCATTTACCGAGGTGGAGTATTCGCCATGCGATGATGTGACAAAACTGTCAAAAGAGGAGATTATCGGCAAGGTTAAGGAAGCCGGCGTAGTTGGAATGGGAGGCGCAGGATTCCCGACGCATGTAAAGCTTTCGCCGAAAGAACCGGACAAAATTGAGTATATTATCGCAAACTGTGCGGAGTGTGAGCCGTATCTGACCGCAGATTACAGAAGAATGCTCGAAAATCCGAATGAACTGATAGAAGGGATGAAAATCATCCTGCAGCTTTTCCCGAATGCAAAGGGCGTGCTTGGTATCGAAAATAATAAGCCGGACTGTATCGAGAAACTGCAGGATCTGACAAAGAACGAATCCAGAATTGAGGTTTGCCCGCTGCAGACAAAGTATCCGCAGGGCGGTGAGCGTCAGCTGATCTACGCTGTGACAGGTCGTTCGATCAATTCAAAGATGCTGCCGGCGGATGCGGGATGTATTGTTGACAATGTGGAGACAATTATTTCTGTCTATAATGCTGTAAAACTTGGAATGCCGGTGATGAAGCGCGTATCTACGATTACAGGTGACGCCGTTACAAACCCCGGAAACTTTTTATACAGTATCGGTACAAATTATGCGGAGCTGGTGGATGCCGCCGGCGGATTTAAAGAACAGCCGGAAAAGATGATCTCCGGCGGTCCGATGATGGGATTTTCGATGTTCAGCCTCGATATCCCGACGACAAAGACGTCTTCGTCGCTTTTGTGTCTGACCAAAGATGAGGTGGCGGCGTTTGCACCGTCGGCATGCATCAACTGCGGCCGTTGTGTGGAGGCATGTCCGGAACAGCTGATTCCGTCGAGGCTTGCCAAATTTGCCAATAACGGCCTTTCCGCAGAATTTGAAAAGTGGTACGGATTGGAGTGTATTGAGTGCGGAAGCTGCAGTTTTGCCTGCCCGGCGAGAAGACAGCTCGCACAGTCGATTAAGACGATGAAAAAACAGGTACTCGCTGCAAAGCGTAAAAAATAAACGAAAAGAGAGAGGTGGATTATCGTGAGTGATTTATATCATGTTTCGTCATCACCGCACGTGCGCGCCAAAGATACTACCGGCAGAATTATGCTGTATGTAGTCATCGCGCTGCTTCCGACCAGTTTGTTTGGTATTTATAATTTCGGGGCAAAAGCGCTGCTTCTGATGGCAGTAACCATTGCGAGCTGTGTTGCGTCGGAGTGGGTTTACAATAAAATCGTACATAAAGAGCAGACCATTACGGATTTCAGCGCTGTTGTAACAGGGCTTCTTCTGGCATTAAACCTGCCGGTAACGCTTCCCTGGTGGGAGGCCGTGCTCGGCGGTGTATTTGCAATTATCGTAGTAAAATGCCTGTTTGGCGGACTTGGACAGAATTTTATGAACCCGGCGCTCGGCGCAAGATGTTTTCTTCTGATTGCATTTGCCGCGCATATGACCAATTATGTGAC
Source organism: uncultured Roseburia sp. (assembly GCA_947088675.1). Lineage (GTDB taxonomy): Bacteria > Bacillota > Clostridia > Lachnospirales > Lachnospiraceae > Roseburia. The sequence goes on along the minus strand of CAMUHN010000082.1, from coordinate 7,398 downwards.
AGATACCTATACGGGAGCGACGCCGCTGGCAGCTATGAGAAACGGGGAGGCGGTCAATACGATGGATCTTTTAATCGGCCGTACGGCAGGTACGATCGGTGAGACATCTGCGATTGCAATTCTGCTCGGCGCTATTTTCCTGATTTTAATGGGTGTGATTGATTTAAGGATTCCGGCATCCTACATTATCACATTTGCACTGTTTACACTGATTTTCGGCGGACATGGGATGGATTGGAATTACCTGACAGCGCAGCTTTGCGGGGGTGGTCTGATGCTTGGCGCATTTTTTATGGCAACGGACTATGTGACGTCGCCGATTACGCCGATCGGAAAGATTGTATTCGGAATCTGCTGCGGTATTCTGACCGGCTTGTTCCGTACGTTCGGCGCGAATGCAGAGGGAGTTTCATTTGCGATTATCTTAAGCAACCTTCTTGTGCCGATGATTGAAAAATTTACGGTACCGAGAGCGTTTGGCGTGGTAAAGGAAGCAAAAAACAGGGAAGGGGGCAAACAATAGAAAGAGAACCGAAAGCTTTCTGTTGTCATAAATCATATGAATAAGAAAATTGTACATGACGCGTTGATTTTATTTGCTTTTACACTTGTTTTGGGACTTTTGCTTGGACTGGTATACGGCGTTACAAAAGACAGGATTGAGGAAGAGAATCAAAAAGCGTTGAGGGCCGCTTATCAGCAGGTGTTTGAAAACGCGGACTCTTTTGAGGCATATGGGGATTTTGATAAGGATGCGGCAAATGAAATGATAGCGTCAGCGGGTTATGTGGATGAAATCAATGATGTGCAGCTGGCTAAGGATGCATCCGGAACGGATTTGGGATATGTGATCACAGTTACTGCAAAAGATGCAAGCCAGTCAACCATTACTTTTTCCGTGGGGATTCAGATGGACGGTACAGTCAACGGTTATTCCATCACATCCATTGCGGAGACGCCCGGGCTTGGAATGAAAGCGCAGGAAGAGGCTTTTTACAGCCAGTTCCAGAACAAGCAGGTGGATCAGTTTGAAGTGGTAAAGGCAACGCCGGCTTCTGACAGTGAAATCGAATCGATTTCCGGTTCTACGATCACGTCAAAGGCGATGGCGAACGGGGTGAACGCCTGCATCTATTACTTCCAGAATGTATTAGGAGGTGCAAATTAATGAACAGGAATGTGGAACGTTTATATAACGGTATTATCAAAGAAAATCCGACTTTTGTCCTGATGCTCGGTATGTGTCCGACTCTTGCGGTAACGTCTTCTGCCATGAACGGACTTGGAATGGGGCTTTCCACAACGGTCGTGCTTGTGTTTGCGAATTTACTGATTTCGCTGTTCCGAAAAGTAATTCCAAACGGCGTGCGTATGCCGGCGTTTATCGTAATTGTAGCGTCCCTTGTAACGATGGTACAGTTTCTGATGAATGCTTATACGCCGGACCTTTCAAAATCGTTGGGCGTGTATATTCCGCTGATCGTTGTAAACTGTATTATTTTAGGCCGCGCGGAGAGCTATGCGTCCAAAAATCCTGTTGTGCCGTCCATTTTTGACGGTATCGGCATGGGTCTTGGATTTACGCTTGGTTTAACCTGTATCGGACTTGTGCGCGAGATTCTGGGTGCGGGACAGATTTTCGGATATCAGGTACTTTCCTTAGACTGGTTTACGCCGATTACGATTTTCGTTATGGCGCCCGGCGCATTCCTTGTACTTGCGGTTCTTGTTGTGTGCATGAATCTGGTACGCGCAAAGATGGACGCAAAAGGAAAACCTCTTGCCGCGCCGTCCGGATGTCTGACCGGCGACTGTGCAAGCTGCGGACAGTCGGCGCTCTGCACCGGAAAAACGCAGGCTGTGTCTTCGGACCAGAAAACGGAATAGGAGGGTAGGTACAGATGAGTGTATTGAGTGAATTAATTTTAATTGCAATCGGTTCCGCGATTGTAAATAACGTCGTATTAAGCCAGTTTCTTGGTATCTGTCCGTTCTTAGGCGTTTCAAAGAAGACCGAGACAGCGGCCGGAATGGGCGGAGCTGTTGTTTTTGTAATTACAATAGCATCTTTTGTCACAGCTCTGATCTATAAATTTATACTGGCAAATACCTATTTACAAAAAAAAGGCATTGACCTGACTTATCTGCAGACCATTGTATTTATTCTTGTCATTGCTGCGCTTGTTCAGTTTGTGGAGATGTTTTTGAAAAAATCCATGCCGTCTCTTTATCAGAGCCTTGGCGTTTATCTTCCGCTGATTACAACAAACTGCGCGGTTCTGGGTGTTGCGCTTACCAATGTGACAAAAGAGTATGATATATTGGAGAGCGTTGTAAACGGATTTGCCACAGCTGTCGGCTTTTTGATTGCCATTGTAATTATGGCGGGCTTACGTGAAAAAATTGAATATAACGATATCCCGAAGCCATTCCAGGGTACGGCAATTGTTTTGATTACAGCATGTCTGATGTCGATTGCATTTATGGGATTTTCAGGAATGATTTAGGAGGGAAAGATGAATATTACGGCAATTTTAGTTGCGGCCGCCGTAGTCGGCGGCGTAGGTATCTTAATTGGATTTTTCCTCGGCATTTCCGGTGAAAAGTTCAAAGTGGAAGTGGATGAGAGAGAAGAGGCCATTCTTGGCGTGCTTCCGGGCAACAACTGCGGCGGCTGCGGTTATGCAGGATGTTCCGGTCTTGCGGCGGCAATTGTAAAAGGCGAGGCTCCGGTAAACCAGTGTCCGGTCGGCGGCGCTGCGATCGGCGCTAAAATCGGCGAGATCATGGGGGTTGCGGCAGGCGAGACGGCCCGCCAGGTTGCATTTGTAAAGTGTGCCGGCACCTGTGAGAAAGCGGGCAGGGATTACGATTATACAGGCAACGAGGACTGTGCCGCAATGGCATTTGTGCCAAACGGCGGGCCAAAATCCTGTAATTATGGTTGTCTTGGATATGGCAGCTGTGTGAAAGCATGTCCGTTTGACGCGATCCACATTGTGGACGGTATCGCTCTTGTGGATAAGGAAGCCTGCAAGGCGTGCGGCAAGTGCGTTGCGGCATGCCCGAAGAATCTGATTGAACTTGTTCCCTATGACGCAAAGCATATGGTAAAATGCAGTTCTAAGGATAAGGGCAAGGATGTGATGAAAGCATGTTCGGTTGGATGCATCGGATGTCATCTCTGTGAGAAGAATTGTCCGAAAGACGCGATCCATGTCATCGACAATATTGCGTATATCGATCAGGAGAAATGTGTCGGATGCGGGATCTGTGCACAGAAGTGTCCGAAGAAGATTATTCTGTAAGATAAATTCGGATGGGGTGCGAAAGTATTCCAATCATTTACCAGAAACAGGGAAACTGTTCTTGAAAGAGGCAGGCTCCCTGTTTTTTTATCTTATCTTATTTTAATAAAAGTCGGTATTTTTCGGTTGATTGTCTGGAAAATATTTGCTATAATGTCTCTTATTCCGGCTGCCGGTAATGTCACAATTTTGAAGAAAAGGGGGAGAGTGCACCATGAATCAATTGAAATCACGTTATATCGGGGATAAGGCTTTTTACAGAATGATACTGATGATTGCTTTTCCCATTCTGGTTCAAAACGGAATTACAAACTTTGTCAGCCTGTTGGATAATATTATGGTAGGGCAGCTTGGGACAGAGCAGATGTCGGGAGTCGCAATTGTCAATCAGCTGCTCAATGTCTATAATATCTGTCTTTTTGGAGCGGTTTCAGGCGCTTCTATTTTTAGTGCACAATTTTATGGACAGGGCAATGAGGAAGGAGTGCGAAATACATTCCGATTTAAATTTATCTGCTGTACGCTGTTGTTTCTTGTCGGTATCCTTATTTTTTTGTTGGGCGGGGGAGAACTGATTCATCTGTTTTTACATGAGGACGGCACAGGGAATCTTCTGGCGACACATGCGGCCGGCATGGAGTATCTGATGATTATGTTAATCGGGCTGATCCCGTATACGGTGACGCAGATTTATGCAAGTACGCTGCGCGAGACAGGACAGACTGTTGTACCGATGGCGGCCGGAGTTGTCGCTGTCTTAACAAACCTTCTGATCAATTATCTGCTTATTTTTGGTAAATTCGGCTGTCCGAAGCTTGGGATTGCAGGCGCGGCGATCGGTACGGTAGTATCCCGTTTTTTTGAGGCTGCGATTGTAGTATTATGGACACACAGGAATCAGGAAAAAAATAAGTTTATCAAAGGCGTGTACCGCACTTTTCGTATTCCGACTTTTCTTGTGAAGCAGATTCTTGTGAAAGGAACGCCATTGATGGCAAATGAGGCATTGTGGTCTGCCGGACAGGCGATGTTGGTGCAGTGTTATTCGATGCGTGGATTAAATGCTGTTGCTGCGTTAAATATATCCACAACGGTATCCAATTTATTTAATATTTTCTTTCTTGCACTTGGAAGTTCGATTTCGATTGTAGTCGGCCAGCAGCTTGGCGCCGGAAAAATGGAGCAGGCGGTGGAGACAGACAGGAAGATGATATTTTTTGCGGTGTCCTCCTGTGTTTTCATCGGGGCAGTATTGTTTCTCCTTTCACCGCTGTTTCCGCAGATCTATAATACTTCCGATGATGTGAGAAACCTTGCGTCGAATTTAATTCGGGTTTCTTCTGTTTTTATGCCGATTTATGCTTTTTATCACGCGGCTTATTTTACTCTTCGCACCGGCGGCAAAACGCTGATAACGTTTTTTATGGACAGTTGTTATATCTGGATTGTCAATATTCCGACTGCTTATATCTTAAGCCGTTTTACCGGACTGCCGATGCTGCAGGTATTTCTGATCTGCCAGAGTGTGGAACTGGTAAAAGGTGTCATTGGCATTGTTCTTTTGAAAAAAGGAGTATGGATTCATAATATTGTAGATAATGTCTAAGAAAGAATTTTTTGAATGGAGGATTATGATGCTTGATTTTACAGCGCCGCAGATGAAAGACCGCTCATGGATCAGCGAGGCGGTATCCGGAGCCGAAAATAAAGGGAGCGATCTCTCTTTCGGAAATATTTATCTTCTCCGGCATAAATATGATACGCAGATTTGTCATTATAAGGATTTCCTGATTCGAAAATACAATGGCGTGAACGGCAGGGAAGGGTATACCTTTCCGGTTGGAGACGGAGACTGGGAGCAGGCTCTGTTTGAAATCAAAAACCAGGCGGACAGACTTGGAGAAGAGCTTTCTTTTTGTCTTTTAACAGAGGAGCAGAAAGATCTGTTGAACATGGTATTTCCGCGCCAGTTTGAGTTTGCCTGCAGCGATGGAGATACAGATTATATCTATTCAGCGGAGGAATTGGCAAATTTGAGCGGTAAATCATTTCACAAGAAAAAAAACCATGTATCAAAATTTTGCCGCACTTACGACGATATCAAAATTTGTCCGATTACTGAGCTCAACCGTGAGGATGCGTGGGCTGTTGAGGAAGAATGGTGCCGCACGCATCTTCCGCAGGGGGAAATCGTTTCTAATGAAGAGAGAAAAGCAATCCGCGAGGCGCTCGACGATTTTGAACATCTCGCGCTGGCCGGCGCCATTCTCTATGTAGACGATACGCCGGCGGCGATGACAATCGCCTCAAAAATCAATCAGGATACCTGCGACATCCATTTTGAAAAAGCGGTCGATGAATATGCGGTAAACGGGGCATACAGTGCGGTCAATCAGTATTTTGCGAAAGAACTGACAGATTTTTCCTGGATCAACCGGGAGGAGGATATGGGAGTGGAGGGGCTTCGCAAAGCCAAGATGTCCTATCATCCGAAAATATTACTGCGAAAATACAGCGCGAAACATGCCGTATGAAATGTTATGTTTGTTTCTAATGTGGAGGAGCATATGTTATCGAAAGTTTTAGCAAAGGAATCGTGCGCAAAGTGCAGGTTTTGCTGTTCGTTTCGGCGGCAGAGCCTGTGGGAGACGCCACTGTTTCCGCTTGATACGGTGCAGAGGCTGGAAAAAGAGGGAATTTCGTTTCAAAGAGAAGAAAAGGAAAATGCCGGATACGGTCGTATGGAGCTGGAGGGAAATTATAAAACAAACGATCCGCAGGAGGAGGCTGCCTGTCTGTTTTTGGATCCGAACAGGGGCTGCGTATTAAAGGAGGAGGATAAGCCGTTTGACTGTAAAATATGGCCGCTTCGTATCATGAAAAGAAAAGATGGTTCATTTGTGATTGCGCTGACGCCGACCTGTCCGTCTATCAATGAAAAACCGCTGGAAGAAATGAAAGCACTTGTTGACAGCGGGCTTGGAGAACAGATTTTTCAGTATGCAAAAGAGCATCCGTTTATTGTCAAGGAGTACCGGGCGGATTTTCCGGTATTAATGGAGTTTGAGCAAAGTCTATGAAAATAACGATCTTGTGCGTCGGAAAAATAAAGGAAACATTTTATCGCGACGCGGCAGCGGAATATACAAAACGGCTTTCCCGTTATTGTAAACTGGAAATTGTTGAAGTGGCAGACGAAAAGACGCCGGAGGATGCCGGCGTCGCAACAGTGCGTGTCATTTTGGAGAAAGAGGGGGAGCGGCTGAAGAAGCATTTGAAAGACGATGCTTTTGTCTGTGCGCTTGCCATTGACGGGAAGCAGATGGACTCTGTGGAGTTTGCAGCAAAGATGGAAGCAATCGGCATGGGAGGGGGCAGCCATATTATATTTTTAATTGGAGGATCTCTTGGATTGTGCGACGATCTGCGAAAACGGGCGGACCTCAATTTAAGTTTTTCTGCGATGACATTCCCGCATCAGCTGATGCGTGTCATTTTGTTGGAACAGATTTACAGAAGTTACCGCATTATTCATCATGAACCGTATCACAAGTGAGGGCGAAAAGGCGGATGGGTGCAGGAAACTTTTTGGGCGCATGCGTCATAACTGCAGGCGTATTGGTGGCGCCGGAAACACTGGCGGCGTAACAGCAAAGCGGCATAGGAACTAAACATACAGGCGGATAGCAGAAATGTTATCTGCTTTATTTTTGTGCAAAAGGAGAATATGAAGAGAGGCTGATTATCAGGAAAAGTTTCAAATTCAGAAAACCGGCTGGGACAGGAGATGGAGCAGTCGGGGAGAGTACACACGAAAGCTGCCGTATAGGAAAATTCCGGGAGACAGGTTCTCCGCTTATTGTAATTTGCCGGAAGGCTGTGTATAATAAGAATAGATAGCAAAGCTTTTGAAACATACAGAGTTTTCCGGCATTGTTTATTTGAAAGAAAGCAGGCATATAAATGGGAAACATGGAAACAAAGCAGACAAAATGGGAAGATTTGAGCATATCCAATGACTTTCTGTTTGGGAAAGTCATGCAGAATCCGGAACTGTGCAAAGAGTTATTGCAGAGGATTCTCCCGGATT
>CAMUHN010000081.1 GCA_947088675.1 uncultured Roseburia sp. | reverse complement strand
AATTTGCAGCAGATTTACAGTCTGTCCCCTTTGGCCACTCGGGAATCTGCCCATATTTAAAACAACTCTGACAAGAATTCATTATAACATACCTCCTGTCATGTTACAAGAAAATTTTTAAAAAATTCGGCTGCTAAAACAACACCCAAATTGACCGCAAGAATCCACATAGGTTTTACTTTCCGCCAGCGATTCAGGCAAAAGTCAACAATCGCCAATAGTAGTGTAAACAAAGTCAGGAACGATTTTGTCATTTCAGGCCAAACATCGTTTTTCCCGCTTAAAACGGTAAGTGAAAGAATGAGATTTATTAAAAGCCCTGCAAAAATCGGACGAAACCAACGCTCAAAAATGCGTACCATCGAAAAAGAATGAATGCTCTGGTATACGTAACCAACAGCACGGTAAAGTCCGCAGGATGCGGCAATCCCGGCGCCGAGTCCGGTAGCTGCAAGACAAAGTCCTCCGATTACCATACCCGTTTTTTCAAATCCGAAATAATATCCGATTCCCGCAAGTGTCTTACAGAGAACAGATCCCGGCAGCACATTGACCACAACCGCAATTTGCCCATAATAAATATCCTCCGAAATCATACCGCTTCCCACAAACAAACCGTCTGCGATTGTAAGGTATGCATCCCCTCCTCCAAATGACATAAATGAAGAAAGCATTCCTCTTCCTGCAAATAGAACACTTCCGTTGATCCAGAGAAAGGAAGGCAGACAAAATACAAGTAAAAACACAAACCAGATCAACAATTCCTTTGCCATTTCCCGCCGCTTTACCCCTGGCATTCTCTGTTCAGAACGAATTGCCCTGATCAGTCCCATCGCGGAAAGAAAACTCATTACCGCCTCAATACCAAGGACTGCATAAGGATTTGCAATCAACGGATTTTTTCCGTGACTCAGCAAAATAACAGAGAAACGACAAAAGAGATCATAAGTTTTGGCGCTGTATAAACGCCGCCCGTAAAAAAAACAAAAAAGAATGCAATCAGCAGAACATGAATGGTTGATGCACGAAACAGCAGCGTAACATCCATTCCTGTCAGCTTCCCAACATTATCCCCACAAACCATTGTACAGACTGCAATCACTACAAGCGACGCTTTGAGCAGACGCCCCCTGCCCCCCTTTTTGCAATCTTCAAATACTTTTACAATATAATGAGCTAAAAGGAAAATAATAAATGCAGTAGCTGCAACGGACACCACATTGACAAAACCCAATACAGCATCATTTACAACCGAAAATACGGTAAAAAGCGCTATGGCCAGAACAATGCCCGGAAGCGAAATCATAACAGGGCCTGAAAGCATCCCTTTGACTCCAAACGCATGCTTTCCAATGGACGCCGCTACTTCGACCGGCAGTGCGCCAGGCGTAATTCCGGCTATAATTACATCCTCATCAAATTCCTTTTTTGTCTCCAGCTTTTGTCTGTGTACAAATTCCTCTTCCAGAACAGGCACAAGCGCCGTTCCTCCTCCAAATCCGATACACCCGACCTTTGCCATTCCCATCAAAAAACGCAGATATTCCCTCATCACATATTCTCCGTCATTCTCTCACTTTCTCAGAGGAACAAAGTGGGCAAGCCCTCTTCAGCTTCCATGCCAGCTACGCCGGCTTTTCCCTGTCAGCATAGCTGACATCCCGCTTAATCGCAAGGGAACTGGCCGCAAAGCGCATTCCTTTCTGAATGCCTCCCCTCTCTATTACAACATGCCCTGCATTTCCGGAATTATTCGGTTCTGCATTTGCTATTTGCGGGAAGAAATAACGTAAACATACTTCCACGGCCTGGAACGCTCTCTACCTCAATCGTCCCCTGATTGATTTCGAGAATCTTTTTTGTAATTGCAAGACCAATGCCAAAGCCTTCTGAATTTCTTGACTTATCGGATTTATAAAATCGTTCAAAAATATGACTTTGCTCCTCATCCGGGATTCCCCTGCCATAATCCCTTACAGAGACAAATACCTGCTCTCCTTTTTGTCCTGTTGTAACATCGATCATATCGCCGTCTCCATTATATTTGATTGCATTCGTCACAATATTCTGTATGGCAATTGACATAAGATTGATATCTGTCCTGGCAACAGCAGGGCTCAAATGCATATTTATCTTAACCCTGCCGTCCGCCTTTTCCTCCTCGTCCTCACAGACTGCTTCCACAATATCAACCAGATCCGCTTCCTCCGCATCCAGTTTTGTTTTTCCCTGTTCCAGACGGGAAAGATACAACAGCTTGGAAATAATGGAATGAATCTTCTGGGACTGCCTTCCGATCACATCAAATGCCATCTCCACTTCTTCCCGATTATCAAGATGCCCCCGGGCATATTCACATTGGGCAAGCATAACGGCAACGGGGGTTCGCAGCTCATGCGCCACGTCCGAAGTAAACTGTTCCTGCTGCAGAAACTGCTGTTCCATCCGTTCAAGCATCCTGTTATTTGCCTGCGCCAATACTTTTAGCTCCCGATAACGCCCCATATACTCCATACGGCCGGAAATATTATGCTCTCTGCCGATTGTATCCGCAGTCCGCATCATATCCTTGATCGAAGCGGACAGGCGCATCGCAAAAAGCGTACCGACAAACAGCGCCAGTACATAAATCACAAACACAATCAGGTAAGACAAATAGGTCAGCGTTCTGTATTTACTGTATACATCTTCTTTGCGCACGACACCGCGCGCATAAATATGAACTCTCCCCGTCTTGTTCTTTCTGACGTCACGTACAAAATAATCTTCTCCGTTTACCGTAACTTTTCTTGTGACAAGTTCAATCTCCGGTTCTTTCGTAAACTGTTTCGGGTATTCGCCTGCCAGCACTTTCCCGTCCTGATTCAGAATCAAAAAAAATACGCTGTCCTCCTGAAAAACAAATTCATCCTGAATTTCAAGTTTTCCATCCGTATAATTAAAGTAACGCATATTCTGGCGTACATCATTAAACAGGCTATGCTTGATATCACCTTCAACAGCTGCATCTGCAAATACATAGATTGATACCATAAGCACAACAGCCATCATGGAAAGCGCCGCTATCAGCAGCACAATAATAAATTGCACAATAGATATGGATTTCAGCTGCCTTTTAATATATACCCCACCCCTCTGATCGTCTGGATCATTTTAAAATCGCTGTCACTGTCAATCTTTTTTCTCAGATAACGGATGTATACGTCAATTACATTTGAATAGCCGTCATAACCACTGTCCCAGATATTCGCCTCAATCTGCGCTCTGGTCAGCACAATATTCTGATTGCGGATCAGATAGAGCAAAATGGAAAATTCTTTTGGCGATAATTCAATCAGTCGCCCCCCTCGCCTTACGCTTCTGTCATTGCAATCGACGACAAGATCACCGCACCGGTAAATATTTTCATGAACATCCGCCTTTTTTCTTGTCATCACGCGCACGCGCGCCAGAAGTTCCTCAAAAGAAAACGGCTTTACCAGATAATCATCTGCTCCCAGATCAAGTCCCCTTACAATATCCTTAATATCACTTTTTGCAGACAAAAACAAAACCGGCGTCCGTATCCCTTTCTTTCTTGCACGTTTCAGTACCTCAAATCCGTCCATCCGGGGAAGCATAACATCCAGAATCACACCGTCATATTCTTCCATACTAAGATAATCGAATGCGCATTCCCCGTCATAACAGAATTCCACCACATACCCTTCCGATTCCAGTTCTTTTACGATCAAACGATTCAAATCCTTTTCATCTTCTACCACAAGTATCTTCATATATCTATTCTCCGTAATAATCATATAAATAACCCAATTTATCATGATACTTGCTCTATATTAAAATTAGATTAAAAACATGCGTTTTCGTTTCGGACAAAAATAGATACGATCCCGGACGTCAAATCCCCTGTAAGTCGTTTAAAGCTACAGGGGATTCCGATTTCATGCTGCCTTTTTATTTTATCTTATATTTGCTGATGGTTTTCTTTACAACTCTTTTCGTTGTTTTATCTTTGACATATACATACAGCGTGTATTTTCCGGAACTCTTCGGCCGCCAGTATACCGTTTTTTTAGAACCGTACTTACTGATTCCTTTAATTTTTTTCGTACCTGATTTTTTGTATGAAAACTTATATTGGTACTTGTTCGTTCCCCCTGCAGCCTTTACGCTCAGTTTCACTTTTGAGCCAGCGCTGGCTTTATTCCCCAAAGACGATGCCTTAAAACTGCTTATTTTAAGCTTATCATTTACCACGTATTTCGATATCGTCTTCTCTGCCGTGTTTCCCCCCTCATCTTTTGCATAAACCGTAATACTGTATTTGCCGGCTTTCCTGGGCTTCCATTTTGCAGATCCGGAAGTGGAATCATTTTTAATGACAGTAGAAGAGCCTTTTTTTACAGAAAAACGATATTTAATCGTCCCAACTCCGCCTGTTGAGACAACCGAAATAGAAATATTATCGCCAACCTGTGCCGTGCCGCTTCGTTTACCTAATGTCAATTCCGTGATTTCTAATTGCTCTGTCGTTTGACCCGGTTCTTTTATAGAAGTTTCTCCGCCCGGTTTTGCCGGATCTCCACCCGGATTGTTTGGATTGCCCGGGTTTTCCGGACTGTCCGGATTGTTTGGATTGCCCGGGTTTTCCGGATTTTCCGGATTGTCGGGGTTTTCCGGATTGTTTGGATTGCCCGGGTTTTCCGGATTGTTCGGATTGCCCGGGTTTTCCGGATTTTCCGGATTGTCCGGATTGCCCGGGTTTTCCGGATTGTTTGGATTGCCCGGATTGTCCGGATTGCCCGGGTTTTCCGGATTGTCGGGGTTTTCCGGATTTTCCGGATTGCCCGGGTTTTCCGGATTGCCCGGGTTTTCCGGATTTTCCGGATCACCGGGGTCTTCGGAATCACCAGGATCTTCGATGCTTCCATTTAAAACAGCAGCAATCGATTTCTTCAATGCTCTGACTGATTTATTGATCTCTAACTGCGATGCGTCAGCATCCTGCCAAACCGCTTTTGCATTCTCATATGATTTTTGAAGCGACGCCAGATTTTTGCTGTCCGGATTGTCTTTTATCACATTCTCCGCCCTGCTGATCTGTTTGCGCAGCGCGCTCTTATCCGGTTCAAAGGCGCCGGCTTCTGCTTCATATTCCTGTTTCGTAAAGGTACATGCATTCCCTGAAAATGATGTAACTGTAATATCCACACTGCCGGCGATTCCTGTAATATTTGTTGTCTGCGCAGTATCTTCCGTACTTCCGTTATTTACTATAAGCGAATATCCCGTCGTTCCTTCCGGAAGCTCAAATAAATACCATCCGTGCGCATCTTTAGAAGTAAGCCGGGTTCCCGGCCAGTCTTCGGTCAGCACTGCCGCGCTGCTTCCCTCTCCCGCCGAAACGTAAACTGTGGGACTCTCCCAACCCTCTGCCTTTATGCGTATCACAGGATTTGCCTTTAAAGATACGCATGCTTTCACAGCATATTCCAGATCTTCTTCCATGCTCTGATATTCTTCTGCATTATGGACAGATTTCATAAATTCTGCCGCACCGGAAATAACTGTTTTTAAGTCGGCTGCCGCGGCCGCATCATAGCCGGCTGCATCTGCTTCTGCGGCCGCAAGCCTTGTTTCTGCTTTTTCAAATGCGTCTGCAAATCCGGCTTTTGCTGCGGCTTCCCTGCCGATATTCTGAAAAGCCGTATTTAAATCGTCGCATGCGGCCTGTATTTTCGCAGCATCTGTCTCGTTTCTTCCTGCCGTTTCCTTTGCGATTGCCAGCGCATTCTCAAATGCTCCATATATTTCTGCGGTAAAATCCTGTTTCTGATAATTCTTTTCCTCTGCCTGTCGTATTAGTTCTTTTAATGCCGCTGTTTTTTCTGTAACGGTAATCGTTATGGCTTTTGTTACGGAAAATTTTACATCCATGGCAGTCAGCGTTATTGTATATTCGCCTGCAACCGGATCCTCCCACGCAAACACGCCTGCAGCTGTGTCAAAAGAAGCTCCGTCCGGTATTCCGTCTGCGATCAGTGTCACGGTATCTCCGTCAGGATCTGAAGTTTCAACCGCAAACGAAAGCATTTCTCCAGACTGAACATGAAATGATGCGCCGCATGTAATAACCGGCGGATCATTCTTTGAAACATGATTTTTATCAAATGTATCTTTCGGTACAGCCACCATAACAGATTTTCCAGGTACAATTATTTCCGGGCCTGACTCTTTGATTTTTTCCAGACCCGCGTTCGTTCCATCCGCTACAATAACCCACTCGTCAGAATCTGTAAGCGTAACGGTTTTATCCGATATCGCATTGTTAATCAGCACTGCTATCCTGTTCCACTCACCGCGCACGTCGTTGGTTTCATAAAACGCCGTCATCCCGCCTGCATCTTTGCTGATCCACTGAATGTTGTTATCGAATGGGTTCCAGTTATCCATACTTCTGTACAAAACCGAACGGAAGCCGGAGAATGCCTTACGAATGCATATCATCCCCCTGTAATATTCCACAATGTCAGAATATGTATTTACTCTGTTCCAGTCGATTTTATTTACCGAATCCGGCGACGAACCGCTGTTCTCATCTCCGTTTTTTGATCTGGCAAATTCTTCTCCTGCCTGCATCAACGATCCGCCCTTGGATACAAGAACTACGCTTCCCGCCATTTTATTCATTCTTTTCATCTTTTCATCCACAGATGAGAAGTTTTGTTCAAATCCTTCCGCCAGTTTATCCCAAAGCGTAAGTTTATCATGCGCAGATACATAGCTTAAGCAGCAGTTTGACGATTTTGACCAGAACGGACGCCACATCCCCCATTCGCCGGAAGTATAGCCGACAGAACCCATGATTCCGCCAAACACATTATTCGGCCACTTTACGTCCGGTTCGAGATAATTGCCGCTAATGTAATTGGTCTGTACCAGGCCTATCGTTTTGTCAAAGGTCTGCCCCCCTTTTATTGCCTCCCGTATCTGCTCGTTATAGTAACCGATCCCATCATCTAAGCGGGATTCATTTGCCTTATGCGCGCTGTTCGAATTATAAGCACCCGTACCGGTCTGGCCTTCTCCATATAATATAATGGTATTTTTGCCAAACTTATTGTTAAGTTCTTTTCGGATCTGATTCATCGTAGTCAAATCATGTATTCCCATAAGGTCAAATCTGAAACCGTCCAAATTATATTCTTCCGCCCAATAGGAGACGGAATCAATCATAAACTTACGGAACATGGCGCTTTCACTTCTGGTGGAATTGCCATAGCCGGACTGATCCTGATAGGATAAGTCCGTGTTGAGCATATAATAATAGTCCGGCATAATCTTATTAAAAGCAGACTCTGCGGCATCCGATGTATAACTGTAAGCAACATCCATGATTACCTTTATCCCTGCATCATGCAATGCCTGAATCATTTCTTTCATTTCTGTGATGCGGACGTTTCCGTCATACGGATTGCTGGAATAGGAACCCTCCGGGACATTGTAATTCTTCGGGTCATAACCCCAGCTGTAATCGCTGCCAGGGCTTGTGTTCATTTTTGTCTCGTCTGCCGACGCATAATCGTACATTGGAAGAATCTGCACATGCGTTACACCAAGTTCTTTTAAATAATCCACACAGGAAGCTGTTTTTCCTTCTCCGTTAATCGTAGTGCTTTCCGTAAACGCTTTATATTTACCGCGATTTTGTTCTGACACTCCCGAGCTCACATCAATAGAAAAATCTCTGATATGTATCTCCCACACGATGATATCGCTTAGCTTCGTTTCTTCTCTCTGATAGTTTTTATCCCAATTTTGGGGATCCGTACTGTCCAAATCTACGACCATTGCCCTGTCGCCGTTTACTCCGGCGGCTTTCGCATAGGGATCGACTGCCTCTTTGGCAGTTCCGTTTACAGTTACCCTGTATGTATAATATGTATTTACAATATCTCCCGTAACCTCCGCGCTCCAGATGCCCTGATCGCCTTTTGTCATTGGCGTCTCGCCTATGGCGCTGCCGCCGTTGCCCTTTTCATACCTGCACAGCATAACGGAAGTCGCTTCCGGCGACCATACTTTAAACGTAGTTTTCTCCGGCGTATAAGTGCATCCCAAATCGTTCCCAGTGTAAGCATTCTGCTCATCATACTTATCATCAAAGGAGCGTTTCGCATACAGTACGTTTTCGGTTTCTTCCGCGTAAACTTCCACAGGCGCAATTCCGCAGACAGCGGCTGCCGCCACTGCGCCGGCAAGAAATAAACTGACAAATTTTGTTTTTAATGCAATTTTTCTCATTTTTTCTCTCTTTCTATAATCCCCCATTGTATACTTTTTATCATATTTTTATAATATAATAAAAGTGCAAAATATGCAAAGATTATTTAATTTCATCACAAAAAAATGCATAAAAAGAAAGCCCGCGGCAAACCAACGGACTTCCTCTCAAATATATACCAAATGATTTTTCTATTACTGGCAGAATTTTGCTGACTGCTGCACAAGCTGCGACAGCTCGTCCAGCTCACGTCTTAATTTTTTGTAATTTGACCGCAGCATTTTATTTTCTTCTTTTAACTTCGCCATTCCAAGCGCTGCAAAGCGGATTACATCCTGCTGCATATAGGGATTGTCCGGTCTCCATTTCGGCACATCGGGCACAGTCTCAGGAAACAGGTCGCTGCCCGCCGGCTCTCCAAGATACTTCCCGGCGACAAGCCGATTGCTGCGCCGGTAGGTATTTAATATCTTTTTTCTCTCCCTGACCGAGAACAGGCAGGACGGATATGCTTCCTTGCTGATCTGCTCATCTTTGTGCAATATATTCCGAATAAAATTCATATCGTCCTCATCGAGTCTGGAGACACCATTGATAATACGCATAATTTCCTGCGTGTTTCCGGTCAGACTTAAATTGCGTTCCTCTTTTGAAATCTCAAATTTTTCCGTAAGTTTAAGTCCCACGCTGTAAAGGAAATCATCATAAATTGTGCCGCCATAAAAAGAATTCGGTTCATAACGGCGTACGATAATATGATCTCCGCCCAATACCTCCGCAATAGATTCCAGCTTCTTAAAATAATCCAGCTGACGTTCTTCTCCCTGCTGCGCAACAAATTCCTCCCATGTCCTGCGGCTGACGCTCTCTCCCCCCTGCTTGACATTCTGATTCCAAACCGACACAAGCCAGTCATCCTGCCTGCGCAGATATACAATAATCTTAACCTGAAATCCGTGCCGCTCGCCATCCTCTTTCAGCTCCCGCCAGAGCGACCTGCGCCGTTTGTATGTGTCGCGGTAAATCCCCTCATCAGAAAGTATAATATTGTCACAGTCACAGAACAGCGCAATTACCCTGTCCATCCCCATGCGGTAAAGCTCCTGCTCTGCACGCTGCCGTTCCTCTTTATCCTCAATCGCAAACGGATTGACAAGAAAATGCCCGTTTTTTACTTTGGTACACCAGGGACAAAGTTCATGAAAATCCGGATAACAGTACCCGTATTTTTCCAGTGCTCCCGGGTTTTCCCAGCAAAAATTCTGAATCGCTTTTGTCGCTGTCTTCGGCGTTCCTATGTGTACGTAGAGTGTCTTCAATCTTTTATCCCTCACATTCTAATCGTATTATCTGTTATTCTTACGGTTATTATATTGGGATAATATTAAAAAATTATTAAAAAGAAATGGCAAATTTACGAGAAAAACTCTATCCCCATCCGGCAAAATAAAAGAACTGTCGAACTTACACCCTGCAATGCTCCCAATGATTGAACAAATCCCAATGCGCTTTGCTCATGAGGGCGCACAATCCATACGCCCCGGCAGCTTTGCTGCCAGGGATTGTTTTTTTAAATTTAAAATATTCCAATGACTGCGTCTATACGGAAACAGAAAGATTCGTACCGGATTCCGGTTTCAATGATGCTCCGGTTTTCGTATAGATTACAGGTTCTGTCTTAACAGCATCCGCTGTTTCTTCTACAGATATACCGTTGTCTGTGCCAGTCTGAACCGAATCCGTCTTCCCGTCCAATGCAGCCTTTCCGCTTTCGCTGATGCTTACGATATCTGTATCCTCATTCCGGCTTTCCGCTATCCTCTTTTCCAGCTCTTCACGTTCTTCCCTGCGCTTCTGAATAGCATTTTCCTGCTCCGTCTTCGCCTTTTCCCTTGCCTCCTTTGCCTCCTCTTTCATTCCTTTTTCTGCTTTCTTTTGATAGTCCTCCGCTTTCTCTGCAAAGTCCCCGACATACCCCATCGCCCGCTCCATAACGGCTGTATCACCTCTCCGCTCTGCGTCTTTATAGACACGGAAAGGAGTATTCAGTAACTTCATATTCGTACTTGCCCCTGCAAGGCCTTCCATTGTTTTCGTATGCATAATTGTCCCTCCTGAATTTTTCCTGACATAATCCTTTCTAAGAAACCCATACAATAGAATCCACGCTTCGCGAGTCTTCTATTGTCATGAATGATGCCGCCATTCCAAAAATACCGGAAAACAGTGCGCATTTGCCACCATCTCCCGGTATTGATACCACACTAAAAACTTAAGTCTCTTTTATTCTGATACAGAAGCATTCTGCCGCCTGTATGTATCATTGTCTTTCTGGCTTAACTCGTTTTCTACCTGTGCCAGCTTTTTCTCCAGTTCCCGAATTTTCATTTCATCCCCGGAAGACGTCTGGATCTGCTGCTTAAGATGTTGCTTTTTCTCTTTCAGCTTCCTGATCTCCCTGTCAACCTTATCCGTATTTGTGACGCATTTCTCTGACGGCTTTCCCTGGCTGTCTCCGCCTACTTTCGGCGCCTGGCCATCTTCATTTTTCTCGGAACGGTCATCCTTTCCATTTGCATGGCCGGCTTTCGGGTCATCAAAAAAGATTTTCCGGTTGCCGTTCTCGTCCTGGCCTACCCGGTACAGTCCCGTAGGCTTTTGCCCCGATTTTTCACTGCTGATGTACTCGTCCTTTGGTTCGGACAGCCTGCCGGAGTTTTTCTCCTCTGCAGCCTTTTCTGCCTCCTTTGCCTTTTCCGCCCTCTCGGCGGCCTGTTTTTCCTTCACCCGCTCTGCGTAGTCGGTGCCGGAATGATCATAATTTCCTTGGATCTGCATTGCCATAAGCGTGTTCCTCCTTCAAATTGATATTGTCAAGCGACTTCTTTTCAGTCGCTTTAAGCTGCTTTGCAGCCGCTCCCCGCCACAGACAGCTTCCTTTTTCTTTTTTCGGCTGTAGT
>CAMUHN010000080.1 GCA_947088675.1 uncultured Roseburia sp. | reverse complement strand
CCACAGTACCGGCGCCTTCGATCGCCGTCAGGCCTGCCGCCTTTGCCGCCTCAATGATCTTTGCCGCAAGTGTGCCGGTGCAGAACAATGCGTCAATCTGTGTGCCGGCAATATGTTCCCCGACCAGAGCATGCAGTTTTTTTGTCTTTGGTCCAAGCTCTCCCATATCGCCGAGCACTGCAATCTTTCTTCCTTTGGCCTTTGAGAGCACATCAATGGAAGCATTCATGGAATTCGGACTCGCATTATAGCAGGCGTCAATGATTGTAATGTCCCCCTGCTCAATCAGGCGGTTTCTTCCGTCTATGGACTGCACATGTTCAATTCCATGCTTAATCTGTGCGGCAGTAAGGCCCAGTTTTTTCCCGACACAGGCGGCTGCAAGCGCATGATAGACATTGTGCGCCCCTGCTGCCGGTATGCAGACCGGAAACTGTTCCTCTCCAATATGAATCGTAGCGCAGGTATGTTTTAAACTTTCCGCATCAACCTGATCCGCGTACACTTCCCTGCCATCCCCTTTGTCATTCCCGATCCCGTAAAACAACACCGGCTTTCCGTCCGCCTCCGTGATGGCACAGAGTTTGTCGTCGTCTCCGTTTAAGATAGCAGCGCCGTTTTCTCTGATATGAGAAAAGCTCTCTGTCTTTGCTTTTAAAATGCCGTCCCGGCTGCCCAGGCGCTCCAGGTGGCTTAACCCGATATTTGTAATCACGCACAGGTCCGGATATGCCATCCCGGCAAGTCGATGCATCTCCCCGAAATCCGAGATTCCCATCTCCAACACCGCAATCTCATGCTCTTTTTTGAGACGAAAGATGGTAAGCGGAAGACCGATCTCATTATTGTAGTTGCCCTCGGTCTTTAACACCCGGTATTGTTCGGCGAGAACCGACGCAATCATCTCCTTTGTGCTGGTTTTTCCCACGCTTCCGGTAATGCCAACCACTTTCAGATCGAGAGACCGCCGATAGGCGGCAGCCAGTCGATGCATCGCGGCTTTTGTATCAGCCACCCTGATACAGGGCAGACTGCCGTCCGGTTCTCTCTCGGAGAGCGTGGCCACAGCTCCGTTTTCTGCTGCCGCAGTGATAAAATCATGACCGTCACGCTCTGCTTTTAACGGAATAAACAGCCATCCTTTTTTTATTTCGCGGCTGTCTGTATGAACGCCCGTCACCTCGATCTTCTGATCCGATTCGCTGCCCGAAAACGTCCCGCCGCATACATCTGCAATCCATTCTAATGTCATAGCTACCTCCATAGCGCGGCTTCGCCGCAGCCAGAATCTACTCATTATAATATTTCCGCAACGATATCTCAATAATTTTCTCACAGAGTGCACGATAATCTATTCCGATTTCAAGCGCTTCCTGCGGCAGGAGACTTGTCGCCGTCATGCCGGGCAGCGTATTAATCTCCAGACAATAAATTTCATTCTTTTCACTCAGCACAAAGTCAGCGCGGCTGTATGCAAAAAGCCCAAGCGCACGCGATGCGCGATGCGCATACCGCTGCATGGCAGACGCGATGTCCTGCGGCAGATTGGCCGGACATGTCTCTACTGTACTTCCGGCTTTGTATTTATTGATATAATTGTAAAAACCTTCTACCGGCGCCATCTCAATTACCGGAAGCGGCTGGTCGTCGAGAATACCGACCGAAAACTCGCGGCCTTTGATATACTCCTCAACCACAAGCTCATCCTCCCAGACAAACGCTTCACGGACCGCCGCCGCAAATTCTTCGCTGTCTGACACGATCGACACACCGATACTGGAGCCGCCGCTGCATGGTTTTACGACACACGGCATATGTATCCCAAGTTCCTTTGCTGTTTTTGCACTGTCCTTTTTTGTCAGCAAAATGCCGTCCGGCGACGGGATGCCGTTCTGTAAAAACACAAGTTTTGCCAACGCTTTGTTCATTGCCGTAGCGCTGCCAAAATATCCGCTGCCGGTATAGCGAATGCCAAGCAGATCAAATGCCGCCTGTATTTTGCCGTCCTCCCCGTCTTTTCCATGCAGCGCCAAAAAGACGATGTCCGCCATTCTGCAAAGTTCTATTATATTTGGCCCGAAAAAATTGTCCGATTGATCTTTTCGCATCGCTTTTACCTTTGCAAGATCCGGCGCCGTCTCCGGGATTGCGTCCACCTTTATGCTAACCTCCTGTGCTCTTTCAAAAATACCGGACAAATCTTCCGTTTTATCGCTGTATCCCATATACACATCCAGCAGTATTACCTGGTGCCCGTTCTCGCTCAACGCATTTTTTACCATTTCCCCCGTCTGCAGAGAAACATCTCTCTCGGCGCTCAAACCGCCTGCCAAAACAACAATGTTCATTGTGTACTCCTTTTTCTATCGGCTCATTCAGCCATTTGTTTTATAGTATACCTTTTTTTGCTTTGTGACAAGGAAATTGTGATTCACATGGCAGTTTTTTCCTCCCCCTGATCTTATTTTAAGCTATTTTCTGATTTTCCCCGCCCGTTGTCAGACTGTTTCCAAAATATCAAAAAGCAATAAAAACATCTGTCTTGCAAACAGATCTCTGTCCTTTATCATGCTGCCGTACTGATAAATCTGATTTCTGAAGCTTTCCGAATTCTCCTGATCTATTCCCTGTCGAAGACCAAGCAAAATCTTTTCCAGCAATTCTGCCTGTTTTCCGCTGCAGCAGTATACGCTGCCTATCGAACGCCGTTTGATCTGATCCGCCTCTGCAAGCGTGATCGCATGATTCAGATATAATTTTTTTTCACTGTTTTTCTTTTCCATTTTCTCATACAAACTGCCATGTGTCATACAATCCGTTTTTATTATAAATCGCCAGAACTATGTTTGTAAATCCGCGAATCGCGTACACATTGCTGCGCAACGAACGACAAAAACAGACCTGTAAGACTAAAAAACGCCTCTCTGTCTGTACTACAGAGAGGCGTTGTCCATCCGGACAATTTGATTTTATCTGGCAGCATCCGCGCCAAAGCGAATGTTTTTGATTTCCTTTTCATTTTGTCAGTGCACTCTTTACCCGCTGCGGGCTTTCCCCCATTCAGGTCGTTCTTCTCAATATTCCGGCTCAATCAGTCCGTATGTGTTGCCCTGTCTGCGGTAAACGACATTGACATCCTCTGTCTCCGCATTGATAAATACAAAGAAATCATGTCCCAACAATTCCATCTGCACGCATGCATCTTCCGGATACATCGGCTTCATATCAAATTTTTTGGAACGGATAATCCGGATCTCTTCTTCTTCCTCGGACTGCTCCTCTAAAAATTCCCGCTTAAAAACGGAAGCTGCATTCTGTTGTTTTGTGACAAGTTTTGTCCTGTATTTCTTGAGCTGCCGCTCAATCACTTCTTCCACCAGATCAATGGTCACATACATATCGTTGCTCACCTGCTCAGATCGGATATAATTGCCTTTGGCAGGAATCGTAACCTCAACTTTCTGGCGCTCTTTCTCTACGGAAAGCGTCACATAGACTTCTGTATCCGGTGTAAAATACTTTTCCAGTTTCCCAAGCTTGTCCTCCACTGCCGCTCTCAACCCATCCGTCAACTCAATATTTCTTCCTGTAATATTGATCTTCATGCTGTCACAACCCCTTTGCTGTTTATTTGATACACGATTCACATATCATGTAGTAATTATAGCAATATTATCCTAAAAATGCAATCAATTTCAGAATTTTTTGTGCAATATTCTCTATTGATTTTTTCAATCGCGATGGTATAAATCTCTGGTATATACTTTCTCTTTTACATCATTAAGCTCACTGTCAAAACGATTTGCTACAATGACATCCGACATCTGCTTAAACTCTTCCAGGGAAGAAATCACCCTGCTGCCAAAAAACTTTTCTTCTTTCAGCGACGGTTCATAAAGTACGACTTCCACGCCTTTTGCTTTCAGACGTTTCATGATGCCCTGGATGGAACTCTGCCTGAAATTGTCAGAGTTTGCTTTCATGGTCAGACGATAGATCCCCACTCTGCAGTCATTGCCCGGCCAGCCGTTCCTGCCGCTGCCGCCTCTGTAGAATCCGGCTTTCTCCAAAATTCGTTCTGCAATAAAATCTTTTCTGGTACGATTCGCATCCACGATCGCACCGATAATGTTATTCGGTACGTACTCATAGTTCGCCAGAAGCTGCTTTGTATCTTTCGGCAGGCAATAACCGCCGTACCCAAAGGAAGGATTATTGTAATGCGTACCGATTCTCGGATCAAGCCCGATTCCTTCTATAATATTTTTTGTATCAAGCCCGCGCACTTCCGCATAAGTGTCAAGCTCATTAAAATAGGCGACGCGCAGCGCCAGATACGTATTGGCAAACAGTTTTACCGCTTCCGCTTCCGTGCTGTGCATAAACAGTGTCGGAATGTCCTCTTTGACCGCCCCCTGTGAGAGCAGCCCTGCAAATGTATGCGCCGCTTTTTTCATCTCATCGCATCCGTCCGGCATGCCCACAATAATCCTGGATGGATACAGGTTGTCGTAGAGCGCCCGTCCCTCCCTCAAAAATTCCGGAGAGAATAAAATACGGTCCGTCTGATACTTTTCCCGCATACTCTGCGTATATCCGACCGGGACAGTGGATTTGACAACCAATACCGCATTCGGATTCAGCGGCAGCGCCCGCCCTATAATATCCTCGACAGAACTTGTATCAAAATAGTTTTTATCCGGATCATAATTTGTAGGCGTCGCAATAATAATAAAATCAGCTTCTTTCAGAGCGGCTTCTTTATCTGTCGTCGCCGTCAGTTTTAATTGCCTGTTTGCAAGATAATCCTCAATCTCACGGTCAATAATCGGCGACTTTCTTTGATTAATCAGTTCTGCTTTCTCCGGTAAAATATCAAGCGCCGTCACCTCATTCTCCTGCGCCAGCAGCACGGCAAGCGACAGGCCGACATAGCCGACTCCGGTAACTGTTATTTTCATCTGGCTCCTCCTTTGCTCTATCCATATGACATACGAACTGCTTCTTACATTATATCCGTTTCCGGAAAAAAGTCTATATTTTTGAAGATGGTTTTGCAGTTTACGGTCGTGGACCTGGCATAAGGGCGCCTTAATGTGTGGAAAAGACAACCTGTTATGACTGTCTTTTTTCTCGAATACAGAAAAAGCAGCGAATTGTTTTCTCCGATAAAAACAAGTTCGCTGCTGCAGCTGTTTCCCTCTCTCTTTGGCAGATTAGAATTATCAAGTTTTCTGTTTAATCCGATCCTGTAATCCATTGCTCAATATAGACAAGCATACGCCTGACAAGCTGATCCCGCTCCTCTCTGGTACAGTTCGCAATAAACGCGTCCAGATCAAAAGGTTCTGTCTTTTTGCCTGCGATCAGGCCAGTCAGATCAATCTTATACTCCTCGTATAATAACAGCAGTTTCTCCGGCTGCAGACTGTAAACGCCGCTTTCAAGCTTCCGGTAATGCTCCGCGCTCACTCCAAGCGTTTCTGCAAACATCTCCTGTGTATATCCGGCGTTTAC
Organism: uncultured Roseburia sp.; assembly: GCA_947088675.1. Taxonomy (GTDB): domain Bacteria; phylum Bacillota; class Clostridia; order Lachnospirales; family Lachnospiraceae; genus Roseburia. The sequence goes on along the minus strand of CAMUHN010000080.1, from coordinate 6,137 downwards.
CCTGGCATTCTGCAATCGCTTCCCTATCAGTATATTCAGATCTTTCTTCTTCCCTTTCATTGCGTATACCCCTCTTATTATCCATAGTATCGGCAATATTCACTTGTCAACAGAATGCCATGCAACCTTTACAAAGTCGTACAACGGCCAGTACCGGTTTATAAATATGATTACCTGTGAAACGGTTTAAGAGAGAACTGCCTCCTGTTTACGGCAATAAACAGCGATAATTTCATCCAGTAATCTGTCAGAAGCCTCCTCTTTTGAAAGCATCGGAAGATCTCTGACCCTGTCTTTGAATATCAACAGAAGATGATTCGTATCGGTACCAAATCCCGCCCCCTCCTCTTTCAGGCAGTTTGCTGCAATCAAATCCGCTCTCTTTAATTCTAATTTTTTGCGGGAATTCAATAGAACGTCAGATGTTTCCATGGAAAATCCGCACAACACCTGCGTTTTCTTTTTACGGGCGCCAAGCCATGCAAGGATATCTTCTGTCCGCCCCAGGGAAAGTGACAGCGCGCTGCCGTCCTTTTTTATTTTCTCCTCCGACGGCTCCAGCGGTGTGTAATCCGCCACCGCAGCCGCTTTGATCAGAATATCCTGCTCCTCCCAGACTTCCTGTACCGCATGAAACAAATCTGCCGCGCTGACAATATGTACCGTCTTTACAAACGGCGGCGGTGCGGCGGATACCGGGCCGCTGATTAATGTTACATCCGCGCCGCGAAGCATTGCTCGCCGCGCAATTGCATATCCCATTTTCCCGGTAGAATGGTTGGAAAGGAAACGCACCGGATCAACAGCCTCTCTGGTTGGGCCGGCCGTAACCAGAACTTTTTTGCCCGCCAGATCCTTTTCCTTTGCAATCTCTCGCAGAATATAATCCAGCAGCACTTCCTCCGACGGCATCTTCCCGTCGCCGGTCGCGCCGCATGCCAGATATCCGTTGTCCGGCGGAATCACGATTTTACCGTACTGTTTCAATTTTTCTATATTGTCCTGCACAATCGGATTATGGTACATATTGACATTCATCGCCGGAGAAACGAGCACCGGCGTTTTCACTGCAAGCGCAGTTGTAGTCAGCATATCGTCCGCAATTCCGTGCGCCAGCTTTGCGATCACATTGGCGGAGGCAGGCGCAACCAGAAAACATGCCGCCCTTTCTGCAAGCGACACATGCGCAACATGAAACTGAAAATTTCGGTCAAATGTATCTATCAGGCATTTATTTTGGGTCAATGTTTCAAATGTGATCGGATTTATAAAATTCGTCGCATTTTCCGTCATAATCACATGCACATCAGCATGAAGCTTCACAAGCCGGCTCGCAAGGCCTGCGATTTTATAGGCTGCAATGCTACCCGTCACGCCCAGAATCACTGTTTTTCCCTTTAACATATCGCCTCCCGGTTTTTTACGCTTTTAACTGTCCGTGTTTTTCGCAGCCTGTCACTTGCTGCACCTGATTCTTCTCATCTACAAAAACAACTTTGGGTTCATAGCCGTCTGATTCTTCCTGCGACATCAGTGCATAACACATAATAATAATCTTATCTTTCACCTGCGCCATTCGGGCTGCCGCCCCGTTTAAACAGATCATGCCGCTACCTCGTTCCCCGCGGATCGCATAAGTCTCAAATCGCTGCCCGTTATTGATATTTACAATCTGAACCTGCTCATATTCGCGGATACCCGCGGCCTCCATCAGCGCCTCGTCGATTGTTATGCTGCCGACATAATCAAGCTCTGCCTGCATTACGACCGCACGGTGGATTTTTCCTTTTAACATGATATTGAACATGATTTTCCTCACTCTCTTTCAAATATAAAGTTATCAATCAGCCTTGTCTTTCCAATCCATACTGCAGCTGCCACAAGCACCGGTACATCCGCAGTGTGATGTATCTCGATCCTGTCCCATGTTACCATTTCCACATAGTCAATCTTTGCAAGCGGCTCCGTCGAAATGATCCTGCGAATTTCGCAAAGAACCGGATCACCGTCCCTCTCTCCGTTTTCAAGCATTGTACGTCCGGCCAAAAGCGCCCTTGCGATCACGGTCGCGGCAGTGCGCTCCTCTTTTGAAAGATAGGTATTTCTTGAACTTTTTGCAAGACCGTCAGACTCGCGTACAATCGGGCATCCGACAATCTCGATATCCATATTCAAATCGCGCGCCATATGCCTGATCACCGCAAGCTGCTGCGCGTCTTTCTGTCCGAAATAGGCGCGATCCGGCGCAGCAATATGGAACAGTTTACTGACTACCGTACACACGCCCCGAAAATGAGCAGGGCGGCTTTTTCCGCACAGCTCCCCGGTTACGCCGTTCATATCCACAAATGTTGAAAAATCGTCGCAATACATCTCCGAAACATCCGGCGCAAAGACCACAGACGCTCCCGCCTCTTCGCACAGCCTCATATCTGCTTTCAGATCCCTTGGATAAGTACCATAGTCCTCATTCGGCCCAAACTGGATCGGATTGACAAATACGCTGACAATCACCCGGTCATTTTCCATTACCGCCCGCTCGATTAAACTTTTATGCCCTTCATGCAGATACCCCATCGTCGGAACAAGCCCGATGCGAAGTCCTTCTCTTCTCCACTCTTTTACCTGTGCACGCACGCCCTGTACTGTTTTTTCTAAATTCATGAACCGATCTCCCCTTAATATAATTTCTCTATCACTTCTTCTTCAATCGGATAGCTGTGTTCTTCCGCCGGAAACGTCCCCGCCGCCACCTCGCTGATATAAACAGAAAATGCCTCTCTCATGCGGCTTCCGATATCCGCATACCGCTTTACAAATTTCGGCGTATAATCGGAAAACATCCCCAGCATATCCTGATACACCAGAATCTGTCCGTCGCAGCCTGCTCCAGCGCCGATTCCGATTGCAGGTACGCTTACCGTCTGAGAAATTTTGCGGGCAAGCGCTGCCGGCACGCACTCCAGCACAATCGCAAATACGCCCGCCTGCTCCAGCGCTTTTGCGTCATCCAATAGCTTTTGTGCCGCCGCCTCGTCCTTTCCCTGCACTTTATATCCGCCGAGCACATTGACCGACTGCGGTGTGAGGCCGATATGGCCCATGACCGGAATGCCCGCCGAAACGATTGCCGTAATCTGAGGCGTTATTTCCCTGCCGCCCTCCAGTTTTACGGCTTTGGCGCGCCCTTCTTTCATCAGTCTCCCGGCATTGGACACGGCGTCATATACGGAACACTGGTAAGACATAAACGGCATATCAACAACCACCAGCGCATTCTGAACGCCGCGCGCCACTGCCGCGCCGTGATGTATCATATCCTCCATCGTAACGGAAATCGTATCCGCAAGACCAAGCATGACGTTTCCGAGCGAATCTCCGACCAGTATCCCGTTAATCCCCGCCTCATCCATCAGCTTTGCCGTCGAATAATCGTAGGCAGTCAGCATAGACAGCTTTACCCCGTCTTTCTTTGCTTTTTGAAATGTAGTTACAGTATTTTTCATTTTTTCTTTCCACTCCTTTCTGCTTCCAATAACAATTGTTCCAGTTCCGAATAACTGCGGTCCGGATGTTTTTGTTCTGCAATCAAAACCAGAGCTTTTGACAGCCGTATATAAATTTCCCGCTCGTTGCCCCAAAGCGCGCCGAGGTGTTTCTCCACCGTCTGTGTATCTGCGCGCTCTATGGGCCCTGTCAGCGCATTTTGCGCCCCCTCTTCTGCAACCTGACGGCAGTTGTTCAAAAACAGCCCCCGAAGCGCATCCTGTGCGCTTTCTCTGTCAAATCCGCACTCTGAAAGCAGAGAGACGGCCGTTTCAAACAATCCTGTTACAAAATTGCTTGCGAAAACAGCCGCGCTGTGATAAAGAATTTTTTTCTCTGTCCCGATCACTTTCACCGGATTGCCAAGACGCTCAAAAAATTCTTTCCAGAACGCAACATAATCTTTCGCTCCTTCGATTGTAAAATAAGCTTCGGAAATTCCCTGATACGACTGCAGCCTGCTGTTAACTGCATACAGGGGGTGGATAGAACAGCCAGACGCTCCTGTCTGACCAATCCCGGAAAATACAGCGCAATCCATTGCGCCGCTGCAGTGACAAATACACTTGCCTTTAATTGAATACTGTTTTAATTCGTTCCAGACCTCTTCAATCGCCCTGTCCGGAACTGTTAAAAAGATCGCGTCGCTTGCCTGTGCAAGCTCGCGCAGCGTTTTAAAATACCTTGTTTTTGTAAAAACGGACGCCTCTTTCGCACTTTGCACGCTTTTGCTGTAATAACCGGATACATACACGTTATGTTCCGTCATATATTTTCCAAGCGTAAAACCGACCTTTCCGGCGCCCGCAAATCCTATCCTCATCAGACCACCATCCTTTCCGGCATCCAAAAAGCGAAGCCCTGTCTCAGATGTATCAGACGCATTTCGTATTCCAAATACAAATGGGATTTGCAAACAAGTATATAATTTGTCTCCGGTATAGTTTCCCAGGGAATACTATCCGGAGACATTATAGCACGTTCAGAATTTACTGTAAATAAAAATAAGAGCCTGTTACATAAAATTAAAAATTTCAACCTTTTTTTGAACAATTTTTCACTTTCGGCATATTTACTAATTGGGTAGTGGGTATTTTGTAGAATTTAACTATACAGAATGAAATACAGCAGATGTGCTACCCTCACTATACCAGAGTGCGCCCGCCTTGTAAACTCCCTTTTGCCCGCTGGTAGCAGGCTATTTCTGTATCCTCTTTCACTTTGCAGATGCAGCGCCCTTTCCTTTCGCCCTTATACTCCCAGATTTCAATAAGGTTATTGCCGTATATGTCAAAATGGCTATGCTCTCTTAAGCTGTGCCTCTTCTGTAATGCTCTGTATATCTGGTAGTATTCGTGAATAAGCGCCCTGCGCTGCTCGTCGTTCTCTTCCATGCGCCGCCCTCACTTTTTCAGATATGGGCTTTCTATGAAATACGGACAGCCCTCGCCCAGTTCCCGCATATAGCCCGTTATCTCGTCGTTTACTTCTGGTATAATCTCCTGCCCGTCCTCGTCTGCGTATAATTCATCATCCGTGCAGCCCTCACGCAGTCCCGCTGCTGGCTCGTATGGCTGAAAATTGCAGCAGCACTGGCATCTTGTCCGCTCAATTTCCCACATGGTCTATACCCTCGCTTTCTGTGTTCCTCTTCCGCTTGTATTTGCAGTAATGCCACACGCAATTTACTTTATAGCTGTTCTGTATGTAGTCCTCACTCTGGCAGCCGCCATTACTGCTGCCATAAAAAATACATTCCTTACAATAGTCTGGGTGGCATGGGTGTAATATGATTTCTGCCATACTATTTCTCTGGCATCTGGTAAACTCTTGGTACTGCTGCTGCCATAGGCGGTATAGCCTCACTGCCTATCATTAGCCCCAGACTGCCTGCCGCATACAAATACTGCCCGCATACTGTTTGTATCTCGTCCAGTACCTCTATGCAGCGCTCTTTACTCTCATACTCTGCAATCTCTTCTAAGCAGCCGTCAGAAATGCAGATAGTGTGCCGCTTTTTGTTTTCCTCTGTGCCGCCCCGCTTTTTCTTTACGTCCTCATACGCCCCGTACTCTATGCAGGCGTAATTACCGCCCAGCCTATACAGCTTTTCTTTGTTCTGTGTGCGTATGTATACCTCACTCATTGTTTACCTCGCTTTCTATGTCTGCCCTCTATGCTTAACCGCTGTTTTTCCTCTTCCCAGTCAAAAGAAGTACACGCAATACAGCGCTTGCACTGCTCTATAGGCTCGTCGTCAAATGGTTTCCCAAATCCCAGACAAGTACCGTCCCCGTCCTTTTCCGCCTCTCCGCATTTCTTTTGCAGTGTGCATTTTTCAATACGTCTGCTTATACGGCAGCTTTTACAGATAACCTTTTTGCCCGTCGTGCTGCCCTCTTGACGTGCAAAGTACGCCGCCCACCCTTTGCTTACGCCCGTTCTGTCGGCACTTTTAAAGGCTACTATCTGCTCACCGCATATATCGCAGTATACCTCTGTTCGTACTTCCCTATATATTGCCATTTCCTGCCCGCCTCTCTTCTGTTTCAAAGTAATAATCATTTACTACCAGCTTTTGCCTGCTGAAT
>CAMUHN010000079.1 GCA_947088675.1 uncultured Roseburia sp. | reverse complement strand
CGTTGTAAAACCGATCCCATCCTATATCAAAAAAGTCAAAGGCCTCTCTGGCTGCACGCAGCTGGGCGACGGCAGCATTGCACTGATTTTAGATCCCGGCGGGCTGGTATAACAACACAGAAAGGAACGGTATATTCATATGAGTGAAGCAAATGAATTAATGGAGCCGACAAACGCGACCGGGACTGCTGCAAATGAACATGATGCGCAAAAAGGCAAATATATGACATTTAAATCGGGAAATGAATATTTTGGATTAAAGATCCAGTATGTCAACGAGATCATTCAGATACAGTCGATCACAGAGGTTCCCGAGACGGAAGATTACATCAAGGGACTGATCAATTTAAGGGGAAAGATCGTCCCGGTCATAGACGTGCGTATTCGGTTTAAACAGGAGCCGTTCGAGTACAATGACAGAACATGCATTATTGTCATAGACGTACATTCTACGGTAGTCGGATTGATTGTAGAAAAAATTGCCGAGGTTGTGGAGATTAAGGAGGAGGATATCCTGCCGCCGCCTTCCGTAAGGCATGTAGAAAAAGCAGAGAAAAATAAATATATATACGGCATCGGAAAAGTCGGAGAGGATGTCAAACTGCTTTTGGATCCCGATAAGTTACTGAATGATGGCGAGCTTGCATTTGCAGAACAGACAAACGAGCCTGCCCCAGTTGAAGAATGAGAGGTATAAAAGATGAAAAATTTAAAAGTAAAAACAAAATTGATCATAGGTTTTGCAATTCCGATCGTGCTGACACTGCTTAATATTTTAATCAGCGACCTGACGACAAAACAGGCGGCATCTTATACGGATCCGGTGAAACAGGCAAGCTATACAAGAAATGCTACAATATTTACTATTGTCGTTGCAATTGTATGCTGTGCGGCAGCGGTGTGGGTTGCGGCGATTGTGATTCGATTGATTGATAAATCAATCAAACAGCTTTCCGACGCGGCAGATGAAATCGCGCTTGGCCATGTAAATGTAGAAATGATCAAATACAACAATGATGAATTTGGTCTGCTGGTAGACAAATACCGTCAGGTAATTGACAATATCAAAACACAGGCAACCGTTGCCGAAGAAGTTTCAAACGGAAATCTTACCGTCAATGTTGTTCCGAAATCTCCGGAGGATATGCTCGGGAATGCATTAAAGAAACTGGTGGAGGACAATCATAACGCTTTATCCGGGATCAGCGACGCGGGCACGCAGGTGACAATCAGTTCTTCCCAGGTGGCAAGTGCAAGCCAGGCGCTGGCACAGGGCTCTACAGAGCAGGCAAGCGCAATTCAGGAGATTACGGCGTCGATTGACGAGATTGCTGAAAAAACAAAACAGAATGCAGAACAGGCAAATTCCGCAGCGCATCTTGTCGACGAGGCGATCAATGACGTGAAAAGAGGAAATGCGCAGATGCAGGATATGATGGCTGCAATGGATGAGATCAATAAATCGTCCGAGAGCATTTCAAAGATTATAAAGACGATTGACGATATCGCGTTCCAGACAAATATCCTTGCATTAAATGCGGCAGTGGAAGCTGCAAGAGCGGGAGAAGCTGGAAAAGGATTTGCCGTCGTAGCAGAGGAAGTGAGAAGTCTTGCAGCAAAGAGCGCTTCTGCAGCGGCAGAAACTGCAGAATTAATTGAGGATTCAATCACAAAAGTAGATTTGGGTTCCAAAATTGCGGATGAGACAGCAAAAGCATTGGGCATCATTACCAACGTAGTTCAGGAGAGTGAGACAATTATCAACGGAATCGCTGAGTCCTCCAACTATCAGGCGACTGCGGTTGCGCAGATTGAGCAGGCAATCGCGCAGGTATCACAGGTGGTACAGACCAACTCTGCAACAAGTGAGGAGTGTGCCGCTGCCAGTGAGGAATTATCCAATCAGGCATCCAGAATGCGCGATATGCTTTCGATTTATAACCTTGGCGCCGGAAGTACAGATTCTTCTTACCGCAGTTCGGCAGTGTCATCGGCAGTGAATACAAATGAGCAGATGATCTCACTTGAGGATGATTTCGGCAAATATTAAACCAAAAATAAGTAAAAGGACAGGCAAAATGGCACAGGAACAAAAGCTTCCTGTGTCTGTTCTTATAATATCTGACAAAAACATGGTGTGGAGGATACGAAAATGGATTTATTGGAAGAATTAAAATCGCTTGGCGTTAATATTGAAGAAGGGTTAAAACGTTTAAATAATAATGAAAAGCTTTACCGAAAGCTGCTCGGATCTTTTGTCAAAGCAATCAACACCAACTATGTAGGAGCGGATTTTGACAGTGCGGACTGCCAGAGCGCCATTGAAAAAACGCATACGATCAAGGGAACTGCAGGGAATTTGTCGATTACTCCAATTTATGAGTCATACAGCCGGATTGTCGACCTGCTGCGTACCGGGAAACCGGAGGAGGCAAGAACAGAGCTTGAAAAGATACTGCCTGTGCAGGAATCCATTATTCAGTGTATTGAAAAGCATGCAGAATAGCAGGTCTGCGATATCCTTAAAAAACTCACAGGGGAGAAAAAATGGATAAAAAGACAAAACGTTTTTTTGGGATCAGTGTAGTCAGTGTTATTATCGTATGTGCATTTGTTTTTGTCTGGCTTACATTTTTTATGGGGAAACGGACAAAAGCCGCAATATGGGAAATCAGCAATATCTATATGTCCGAGATGAATACACAGATTCAGCAGAAATTCAGTTCGATCATCAATCTGCGTCTGGAACAGGTCGAAGGTATTATACGGCGTGCAGATCCGGCCAGCATGGAATACGGCGAAGAGATGATTGAGGAATTGACGACAGGAGCGGAGATTCGAAATTTCACCTATATGGGTCTGCTTTCTTCAAATGGCAGCGTGGAAGACTTTTATGGGGATGAGATAGAAATGTTCGGCGGTTTTGATTTTATCAGGGCGCTTAACATGAACGGAAGTATCGTGACAGAAGCCAGGAATGCTTATAATGAAAAGGTGCTTTTACTTGGCCGGGCTGCAGAATATCCGATGTCCGACGGCACCAGAAGCATAGCGCTGATTGTGGGCGTACCGATGGATTATCTGAAAGACGTTCTGTTTCTGGACGGCAATGATGTCGTATATTTTCATATTATTGACAGAGAAGGAAACTTTATTATCCGGAGTGCGGGCGCTTACCGGGAAAACTATTTTGACCGTATGAAAGAAGAATTTGAAGATTACGAAGGGAAATCCGCACAGCAATATATTGAGGAATTAAGAAATAATATGCAGGCAGGCGAGATATACGCGGCCAATGTTTCTATTTTTGGAGAAACAAAACATATTTACTGTGCACCGCTCTCCGAGAATTCTTCCTGGTATCTGGTCTCCGTATTATCCAACAATTTTCTCACGGCATCGATCAGTGGTCTGGATAATATGCGCATGATCAGCATGGCGGTTTCGACCGGAACAATACTCATTGCCATGTCCATCATATTCTATCTGTACTATCAGATGTCGAAACGGCAGATGCTGGAATTAAACAGGGCCAGAGAAGAGGCGCTCCATGCCAGCATGGCAAAAAGTGAATTTCTCTCCAGCATGAGTCATGATATCCGGACGCCAATGAATGCAATTATCGGTATGACAGAGATTGCAATGCGAAATCTGTCAGATCCCGGCCGCACCGAGGACTGCCTCAAAAAGGTGCGTCTCTCAAGCAAACAGCTGCTTGGGCTGATCAATGATGTGCTGGATATGTCAAAGATTGAAAGCGGAAAAATGTCATTGAATCCGGTTCCGATGTCTCTGCGCGATATTATGGATGATCTGGTCAATATTATGCGGCCGCAGGTCGAGGCAAAAAAACAGCTGTTTGATATTTTTATCCAGAAGATTGAGGTGGAAGAGGTTTGCTGTGATGATGTCCGCCTGAATCAGGTGTTATTAAATCTTCTCTCGAATGCAGTAAAATATACGCCGGAGGGCGGTCGGATTGATATTCATCTGTATCAGGAGGATTCGCCCCTCGGAGAGGAATATATCCGTACCCATTTCACGGTCAAGGACAACGGAATCGGTATGTCGACGGAGTTTCAGCAGAAAATATGGGACACTTTTTCCAGGGCGGAGTCCGAGGAAGTTCAGCATATTATGGGAAGCGGCCTTGGCATGGCGATTACAAGGCGTATTGTCGAGCTGATGGAGGGAACGATTGAACTGGAAAGTGAGCTTGGAAAAGGAAGTACGTTCCGTGTGATACTTGATTTGAAGCGTGAGGTGGATGACGAGAAAAAGATGGTGCTGCCGGCATGGAATATACTTGTGGTAGACGACAACGAAATGCTCTGTGTGAGCGCTGCCGCAAATTTAAAAGAGCTTGGTGTCAATGCAGAGTGGACAACGGACGGAAAAGAAGCGGTTCGTATGATCAAGGAACGCCATAATACGGACCGGTATTACCATTTTGTTTTGATTGACTGGAAGATGCCAGGTATGGACGGTATGCAGACCATCCATGAGATTCACGAATGTGTCGGCATGGATATTCCGATCTTTTTGATTTCCGCATACGACTGGAGCGAGATTGAAGAACAGATCAGCGAATCGTCGATTGAGGGCTTTATTGCAAAACCGCTCTTTAAATCGACGTTGTATCACAGTCTGATCAAATATGCGGAAGGAGACCGGCTGGAAGAAAAATCAGACGATCTGCAGGAAGTGGATCTGTCCGGAAAACGTGTTCTTCTCGCGGAAGATATTGAAATTAACTGGGAAGTTGCAAGCGAAATCCTGTCCCCGACCGGGTTGGTGCTGGAGTGGGCTGTTAACGGAAAAGAGTGCGTAGAAAAATTTGAGCAATCCGAGATCGGATATTACGATGCGATTCTGATGGATATCCGGATGCCGGTGATGAACGGATACGATGCTACAAAAACAATTCGATTATTGGAGCGGTCTGACAGGGATCTCCCAATTATTGCAATGACAGCGGATGCATTTTCCGGTGATGTCCAGCAATGTCTGGACTGCGGCATGGACGCCCATATACAAAAGCCGATTGATATCAAAGAATGTATGCGTATTTTACAGAAATATCTGTGTAATTAAAAAATACCCCTGTTTCGTCTTGCAAGATGCGGCATTGCGTGATAAAATAAGAAAATCAGAGAAATTATTACGGGAAAGAACGGAGAAACAGTTATGTCAGGACATTCAAAATTTGCCAATATCAAACACAAGAAAGAAAAAAATGATGCGGCAAAGGGAAAGATTTTTACAGTAATTGGGAGGGAGATTGCGGTTGCCGTGAAAGAGGGCGGTCCGGATCCGGCCAATAACTTTAAATTAGCGCAGGTGATTACAAAGGCAAAAGCCAATAATATGCCCAACGAAACAATTGAGCGCGGTATAAAGAAAGCATCGGGAGACGCAAATGCCGTAAATTATGAGTTTTGTACTTATGAAGGATACGGTCCCAGCGGGACGGCGATCATTGTGCGATGTTTGACGGACAATAAAAACCGTACGGCGGCCAATGTCAGAAATGCATTTACAAAAGGGCATGGCAGTATTGGGACGCAGGGCTGCGTTTCTTATATGTTTGATGAGAAAGGGCAGATTATCCTTGCAAAAGAAGAATGTGGGATGGAAGCGGACGATCTGATGATGCTGGCGCTGGATGCAGGTGCGGAAGATTTTTCGGAAGAAGAGGACAGTTTTGAGATTCTGACCGCGCCGGATGATTTTGAGAAAGTCAGAGCCTGTATAGAGGATGCAGGAATTCCTATGGCACAGGCTGAGATAACGATGATTCCTCAGAATTACGTAGAACTGACGGCGGAGGAAGACCTGACAAATATTAACCGTATTCTGGATTTACTGGATGAAGATGATGATGTCCAGCAGGTATATCACAACTGGGACGAGTAAATACAATAGAATGTCAGCCTTACGTTTTTCTATTGTCAAACATAAATAGGAAGTAGGTATCGCGGGCTTTCTATTACCAAGAATAAGCAGGAGGATTTGCAATGAAAAAGATACTTTTTGCCGCATCGGAATGTGTGCCTTTTATCAAAACGGGCGGACTTGCCGACGTATGCGGCGCCTTGCCGAAAGAGTTTTACAAAGACGAGTGGGATGTACGCGTTGTCATTCCCAATTACAGCTGCATTCCGGATCAGTACCGCAGTCAGTTTGAGTATGTGGCACATTTTTATATGGATGCCGGAAACTACATCAAAAATAAATATGTCGGTATCTTAAGATATGTTTTGGATGGCATTACCTATTATTACATTGATAATCAGGAATATTTTAACTGTGCCGTACCTTACGGTGATATGCGCTACGATATCGAAAAGTTCTGCTTTTTTGATAAAGCGGTGCTTTCCATGTTGAAACATATTGATTTCAGACCGGATTTAATTCACTGTCACGACTGGCAGACCGGACTGATCCCGGTTTATCTGAAAAATGAGTTCCAGGCAGATTCGTTCTACTGGGGTATGAAATCAATCATGACGATCCATAACTTAAAATTTCAGGGCGTCTGGGACGTAAAGACCATGCAGGGTCTGACCGGTTTTTCCAAAAGTCTGTTTACGCCGGATAAACTGGAATTTAAGAAAGACGCCAACATGTTAAAAGGCGGTCTTGTCTATGCCGATTATATCACGACAGTCAGCGACACCTACGCGGAAGAAATTCAGACGAATTTTTACGGGGAAGGATTAAACGGCCTTTTATCTGCAAGACATTTCGATATGCAGGGTATCGTCAACGGAATTGACTACAATGTATACAATCCGGATACGGATTCCAAAATTTATACCAATTACAATGCAGACACATTCCGCAAGAAGAAATTTATGAATAAAACGCGTCTGCAGGAAGATCTCGGCCTTGCTGTAGACAAGAAGAAATATATGATCGGATTGATTTCACGACTGACCGACCAGAAAGGCCTTGATCTGATTAATTACGCAATCAATGGTATAGTGGACGACTATACGCAGCTTGTTGTAATCGGAACAGGAGATCCGCAGTATGAGAACATGTTCCGCCACTACGCATGGAAATACGGTGACAGAGTTTCGGCAAATATCTGTTATTCGGATGACCTTGCTCACAAATTGTATGCAGCGGCAGATGCATTCTTAATGCCGTCCCGCTTTGAGCCGTGCGGACTGACACAGCTGATTTCATTTCGCTATGGTACGGTGCCGATTGTGCGTGAAACGGGCGGTTTGAAAGATACGGTAAAAGCGTTTAACGAATATGAAAATACAGGCGATGGTTTCTCATTCCAGAACTATAATGGAGATGAGATGCTTTCTGTCATTAATTATTCCAAACATATTTTCTTTGACCGAAAGAAACAGTGGAATCAGATGGTTGACCGTGGAATGGCAAACGACTATTCCTGGAGCAGTTCCAAATTCCGTTACGAAGGTCTCTACAATTATCTGCTCGGCTGTTAATTTATGTATAATTGCTTTCTTTTCACAAATACTAGAGACAGGATACTTAACAAAAATAAGTGTCCTGTTTCTTTTTTCGCAGCATTTTGTGTTGTGAAAAACAGTTGAGATGGGAAAGAGGGAGATTATGGCTGAAAAACAGGAAATTAAAAATGAGATGATCAAAGAGTTTGGTCAGATTGATTTAAAAAATGACAGGGAAAACAGTAAAGTTTCTCTGCTGACAATTATCGGCGAAGTGGAAGGGCATGACTGTCTTCCGGCTTCCACAAAAACGACAAAATACGAACATGTTCTGCCGAAGCTTGCGGAGATAGAAGACAGCCCGCATATTGACGGTCTTTTGCTTTTGCTGAATACAGTAGGGGGTGATGTGGAGAGCGGCCTTGCGATTGCAGAAATGGTTGCTTCTATCAGCAAGCCGACCGTATCGCTTGTGCTTGGCGGCAGCCATTCGATTGGCGTTCCGCTTGCGGTTTCTACAAATTATTCCTTTATTGTGCCGTCCGGGACAATGGTGATCCATCCGGTTCGCATGAGCGGTACGGTAATTGGCGCTCAGCCGACCTATGATTATTTTAAGCAGATGCAGGATCGTATTTTAACGTTTATCAGTACGCATTCAAAGGCAAACGAGAAACGTCTGGAGGAGCTGATGATGAATACGGGAATTATGACAAAAGATCTGGGAACAATCTTAGTCGGCAGGGAGGCCGTAGAGGAGCATTTGATTGATGAAGTCGGTGGCATCGACAGGGCTTTCCTGAAACTGCATGAATTAATCAGGCAAAAAAATAAGATGTAATTTTTGTTTAATATTATTTTAAAAACCTTTTAATGACATTTTGCCCCGAATATGATAAAATAATAAAATCATTGGGTTTTTCCGTATGAAGAAACACAAAAGAACGGAGGCAGCTATGTCATTATTACAGGCAATTATTATGGGGATTATTCAGGGACTGACGGAATTTTTGCCAGTCAGCAGTTCGGGCCATCTTGCTCTCTTCCAGATCTTGTTTGATGCGGATACCGAAACCGGAATGCTCTTTGATGTTCTGCTTCATGCAGGAACACTGATTGCAATCTGTGTTGCCTACTATAAAGAAATTGGCAGAATGATCCTGGAGGGATGCTGTATTGTTGGAGATGCCTGCATCAATGCCGTTACATTTTTTAAGAATCTTGCGAGTGAGGAAAAGGAGCCTTACCGCAGGATTGTCAACAACAGTTACCGGAAATTTGTGATGCTGGTCATCGTATCGACCATACCGACCGGGATCATCGGGTTTATCGGGAGAGATGTGGTTGAGAAAGCATCAGCGCTTCTGATCGTTCCGGGGATCTGCCTGATTGTCACATCGGCTCTTCTGTTTCTCTCGGACAGGCTGGGAGATGGTGAGAAGCTTCCAAAAGGCGCTACTTATACAAATGCATTTAGTATCGGCATTGCGCAGGGCATCGCGACACTTCCGGGACTGTCACGCTCCGGGACCACAGTGACGGCATGCCTGCTGTGCGGATTTAACCGTAATTTTGCGGTGAAGTATTCTTTTATTATGTCAATACCGGCCGTACTCGGCGCACTGGTGCTTGAACTTTCCGATTTTTCCGGCGTTTCGGTGACAAGCATAGAGATTATCTATTATGTGGTCGGTATGCTGATCGCAGCTGTTGTCGGCTATATCTGTATTCGAACAATGTTAGTTATTGTCCGGAAAAAGAAATTTACATATTTTGCCGTATATTGTCTGCTTGTGGGTATCGTATCAATATGCGCATATTTTTATACGGCGGTATAAAACGGGGAGGAATCAATCGTGGCAGAAAGAAAAAGAAAAAGTCCGGCGGGACCGAAGAGCAGCGCTGCCCGTGGAAAAACAGGGGTGAAAAAAACGGGAAAGACATCTGCCAGGAAACAGGACGAGGTATTTGCCGTAGAAATTATTTTATGGATGGTAGTTGCAGCGTCTGTTTTGCTGTTTATCAGTAATTTTGGTGTTGGCGGCAAGATCGGAAATGCAGTCAGTTCTTTTTTCTTTGGCGTATTCGGAATGCTTGCATACATATTTCCAGTTGTTTTTTTAGTGGGTACATTTTTTGCAGTGTCAAACAGAGGAAGCGCGGTTGCAACAGTAAAAATTGTGGCCGGGTTTCTGTTTGTTGCATTTTTATGCATGTTTATCGCTCTTGCCGTATCTGGCGATACACCGATGACAACAATGGAATCCTATCATTACAGCAGGGAACATAAAATGAGCGGCGGGATTATCGGCGGTTTTTTGCTGAATCTGATTATGCCTAATTTTGGCGTTTTGGGTTCTTATGTGATTGATATTGTCATACTTATTATATCACTTGTGCTTTTAACGGAACGTTCTGCGCTGCGCTGGATGGAAAAAAGGAGCCGAAAAGTCTATGAATCCGCAAAGTACGAGAACGAGCGCCATCGCGAATATGCCAGAATCCGCAGGGAGGAACGCGAACTGTTAAAAGAAGAGCAGCGTCAGAAACGCGAAGAAGAACGGCGCAGGAGAGAGGAACAGGCACGGATACAGGAAGAAAAACCGACGGGCAGGGAGAACGCAACACGTCGAATGGATAAAAAGGCTTCCGGAGTCTCAGTCGATATCACAATCGTACCAAAACAGCATAAATCCAGGTCGGATAATATCAATGAGATTTCCATTGAGGATGCGAATCTGGAGATGCCGCAGATTGCAGAAGCGCTCCGGATTCCGGTTGAACCTGTCATGGAAGAAGAACCGGAGCCTGTCGCCAATACGATCATTGTCCCACCGATTTTACCGCAGAATGCAGTTCCCGTATCGGCTGGTTTTGCAGATCCTGTGGATGCGGCGCTGCCTGGCGTACAGGCTCTGTCTGCAGATTCTGTGAATGCGGCGCCTGCCGGCTGGCCAGAGGAGAGCGAGGAGATGCCGCAGGAGGTCATCGCACATACGGTGGAAGTGACGCCGCTTGCGCAGACAGACGATTCCAGACCGGCAGATTCCGGGATGATGTCTGATGACGAACTGGAACGGCTGCTGAAAGAGGAGATGACAGGGTTTGGTTATACAAAACAGGATACACAGAAGTCGGTTTACGAGGAGACAGGCGATGCACTGATTCAGCAGGCGGAGCAGTTTGCCAGGGAAGAAGGGACAGAGATAGATGAACAAAAAGAGTTAGAAGAGGAGGCTGAGCCGGAACCTGTCCCACCGCGCCCCTATCTGCTGCCGTTACCGGAACTTTTGAAAAAACCGCCCCGGAAAGCAGGAGATTCCAAACAGCATTTGAAAGAAACAGCGATGAAATTACAGCAGACGCTGAAAAACTTCGGCGTCAATGTAACGATCACGAATATCAGCTGCGGCCCGTCGGTGACACGCTATGAACTTTCGCCGGAAATGGGCGTAAAAGTGCATAAGATTGTCAATCTTACCGATGATATTAAGTTGAATCTTGCTGCGACTGACATTCGTATGGAGGCGCCGATCCCCGGGAAAGCCGCGATCGGCATTGAGGTTCCGAACAAAGAGACTGTCATGGTGTCGTTCCGTGAACTGATAGAGTCTGAGGAATTTCAATCTCATACCTCAAAGATTGCAGTTGCAGTCGGCCGGGATATCGGAGGAAACGTCATTGTGACAGATATTGCAAAAATGCCGCATCTTCTGATTGCAGGCGCGACAGGCGCAGGAAAATCAGTCTGTATCAATACAATTATTATGAGTATTCTCTATAAGGCAAAGCCCAATGAGGTAAAACTCATTATGATTGACCCGAAAGTGGTTGAATTAAGCGTGTATAACGGGATTCCTCATCTGTTAATCCCGGTTGTTACAGATCCGAAGAAAGCGGCGGGAGCATTAAACTGGGCCGTTGCGGAGATGACGGAGCGCTACAACAAATTTGCCGCGTGCAGTGTGCGTGATTTTAAAGGCTACAATGCGAAGATAGACGAACTGCCGGAGATGGACGGAGAGGAAAAACCGGAAAAAATGACGCAGATCGTCATTATCGTAGATGAGCTTGCGGATCTTATGATGGTTGCATCCTCGGAGGTTGAGGCTGCAATCTGCCGTCTTGCACAACTTGCAAGGGCGGCCGGTATCCACTTGATTATTGCGACGCAGCGTCCGTCCGTCAATGTTATCACGGGTCTGATCAAGGCAAATATGCCAAGCCGTATTGCGTTTGCCGTGACTTCCGGTATAGATTCAAGGACAATACTCGATATGGTGGGCGCGGAGAAACTGCTCGGAAAAGGAGATATGCTCTTTAGCCCACAGGGCGCCCCAAAACCGGTGCGTGTGCAGGGGGCCTTTGTCAGCGACAAAGAAGTCAATGATGTTGTTCGTTTTATCAAAGAGGAAAACGGTTCCGGAAGCTACAGCTCCGATATTCAGGAGAAAGTGGAGAGCGCGGAGGCAGCCGGGATGACGATAAGCCTGGACGGCGGCGGAAATTCCGACGGCAGAGACGCACATT
>CAMUHN010000078.1 GCA_947088675.1 uncultured Roseburia sp. | reverse complement strand
GACGCACCTGCTTTTACACGAATTACCTTGTACGCCGTATATGCTGTACAGTCAGCTGTTCCCAGGTCGCCTGCCGTGTAAGCTGTCGTTACAATCGCGCTCCCTTCGCCAACTGCCACAAGCTTATTCAGCTTATACTGTACCACACGCTCATCTGAAATATAGACCGGACGCTTCCCAATCGGCGCGTTTTCAGCCGTAATCTTTAAACGTGTCGAATCTGCAGCACAGGCCGGATCTAAAATCAGCGTTCCGTCACACTCAATCGAAATCGGGTTGTTGTTCGCCGCATCCGTCATCAGCGCCTGCACAGGAGCAAGCTTTTCATCTTTTGACGCGCGCAGCAGATTTCCCATCAGCCCGGTAAAAATCTGCGCTCCCGTTTCCGTGGTATGTACCGTATCCTTATAAACTGCTAACTTCTTAGTATTTTCACTTCCCATTGCATCAATCAATGCCATGGTAGAACCCATCAGGTCAAGTACCGGGATATTTTCTGCAGCGCCCTGCTCCATCATCGCCAGACGGTAATCGTCAAATCTGTGATCGACTTTGCCGTCATCATCCCATCCCTCAATTGCAATCGGCGTCACAAGCACAAGCGTGGCACCGCGCTCCGTCAGCGTTTGATTCAGATTACTGATTCTCTGCTTAAATTCCACTACATCAACATATCGGTTTACTCTTGGCGCATTATCGTCATTGTGCGCAAACTGCATAAACACATAATCGCCTGCATTGATGTTGAGCAGCATCTCGTTCATACGTCCCTCCTCAAGGAACGATTTTGTAGAACGTGCGTCTCTCGCATAATTTCGGAAAATTACGTTCTCTGTCTCAAAGAAATCATAGCCGAGTTCATTCTTTGCCGCAGTACTTTCCACCAATGTCCCGAATAAAGTATGCATATTCTGCGCCCAGGATCTTCTGTATCCCGCCGCATAGTAAGACTGTACGGTAGAATCGCCTGCAAAATGGATGGTCGGTTTCTTTGCCCCGGCCGCTTTACTGTCCATAGCCCTGACAGAAACGCTCTTTACATACACATTCTTTGCCGCTTCCGGCGCTCCGGACGCAACGCTGTTCTGCTCAAAACGCAGATTCAGCTGGCCGTCGGTTAACGCAATGTCAAACCCGGCTGCTGCCGTTTCCCCGGCCGCAACATTTGCCACTGCAATTTCACTGTCTGCATGATCGCCGCTTGCATAGCGGAACATCTCCTCGGCTTTCACCATAACGTCCGCCGCCTCGGAACCCGGATTCGCAAAATCTACCGTTACATGGTAATTGCCGTTCGGAAGATCTACTGCGAATGCAGCTGTATTTTCATAGGTAATCTTGTCTTCGTCACGTCCTTTATCCGGAAGCTCCGTCCAGACCTGCCCGCCGATCGCAAGATAATCGTTTGTCGAGGCAGATGTATTGATATAGTCCGTGCCCGGCTCCTGCACCAGTTCCCTTCTGACATAGACAGATTTTTTCCCGTCATAGGGATCTTCCACATCTTTCCATCCCTCTGCCGCTTTCGGATAAGAATAGTTCATAAATCCGTAACCGGTCTCCGCGCTGTATGCATTTGCCGTACCTTTTCCAAACTGGTAAATCTGTCCGGAAACCGTCACCTCAATTGAAGCCGATACGCCGGATACCGCGCCTGTTGCGGTAATCGTTGCCGTTCCGTTCTGCTTTGCCGTCACATAAGCTTTCCCGGCGCTGCCTGAAACAGTCGCAACCGATTCATCCGAGGAAGTATAGACAATCGCTTCATTTGCATCGGCCGGCGTCAGATTCGCGGTCAGTTCAACCGTCTCTCCGGCTCCCGCTTTAAGCGTCGGCGTCGGGAACGTAATCTCCGTCACGTTTTTCAGTTCAGGAATTTCGGATACAGCCGCTTTCAACGCATTTGAGGCATAGGTGTAGTCTGCCGCAGTGAAAAATCCTGCATCCTGCTCCATGATCTTTGCCACAGTCTCTGCAAGAACAACTTTCTCACCTGTTAAAAGACTGCTGTCTATGTTCGCCGTTTTTGCACGATAGCTATCCAGCGCTTTCTGGCAGTCCGCTTTTCCTGTCGTGTTTTCTGTCTGTGCATAATACATGCCGAAATTGTCAAGGTACGTCGTCCAGAGAAGAGAGAGGTCATTGCCGGTATCCCCGTCTTTTCTTCCCCTCTTTAACAGGAATTTCATCGTCTGAATACTGTTTTTTGTTGCATTTATTTTGATATCTTTTACAGCCGTGATCTTTGCGCCGGCTTCGTCTCTTGGCTGAATATACAGATCTGCCGTACCGTTCTTAAAATGAAATACAATTTTTACATTATACCATGCATCTGATGGCAGTCCCAGATCCACCGCAGTAGAATCCTTATATTCATGGAACCCGTTTCCAACCAGATAACTGTTATCATTCGGATAATTGCCGACAACATATCCGATATGGCCAACTTCATGTTCAATTTTTGCTGTTTTCAGAGAAAGTACACGCTCGCCTGCTTTCGCACTGAAGAACTCGATTTCGGTACAGTTTCTCGTGTCCGGAATCCCCGGGTACCATTCGAACTCGACAAGCTCGACAGCCGCATCCACCGCGTCCGCACCTTCAAATACTTTCTGCAGTGTACGCTCCCCGCTCTGGCTGCCTGTCTCCATCTTCAGCAGACGGTTGCCGTCCAGATCCATAATAGCCGACATATAATCTTTCTGACTTCCTGTCATCCCCCATGCGGATGCTTTTAACTCCTCATCCTCAAATGTGGTCTCCAGCAATGTCTGCGGATTTTTCTTTAATCCGTCAATTGCCGTATTCAGACTGGCAAGCTGTGCCTGATACTGCTCTGATGTCGTCGCCGGATCCGCGAGACATTTTTTTGCCTCCTCCAGCGCTTTGCTTAAAGCGACAGCGCTCTCTACCGAATAGACTGTACCGTCATACATCTGGGCGCTGTACTGCTCAACCGCAACGCGCAATGCCTCCGGTGCAGGCGGATTGTATGCCGGAACTTCAAGCAATGCGGATTCCGGTCCTTCCCCGGTTGCGCCAACCGCTTTTACCGAGTAAATATAATCCCCTTCCACGGGAGCCGTAAACGTTGCATACAGCTGCGGCTGCGTCATATCTGCGGAGAGCAGCGCAGTCTGTGTGTATACTTTTTCGGCCGGATCCGCCGATCCTTTTGTCTGACGGTAGATATCAAACGAACCGATCAGCTGATTTTCATTGTAAATCGTGCTCTCCGGCATATCCCACTGCAAAGAAATAAAACCGCTTCCCTGCTTCTTAATGCGCAGATTTTCTGCTTTTGCCGTTGGAGCAGCCTGATTCACCGGAGCGTCTTTGATATGACCGGAAATACTTAAATCCTTTAAATCCTTAATGTCGTAAGCGACCATCTGCGCTGCAAGAATACCGCCAAGACGGTTTAAATGCGTACCGTCTACCGTTAACTTCACATTAGGCTGATAAGAATTCCATTTTGTGATCAAATCCACATAGTGCAGCGTATTCTTCTCTGCCACTGTCTTCATCGGCTTCGTATAGTCTGCCGAAGAACTTGTTCCGGAACTGATAATCACATCAAGGCCGAACGCCTGCAGCACATCGACAAAATACTGCAGATACTGTTCAAACTCTGCCGACGTGCTTTTGCGTCGTCCTTCTGCGCTGTCGTTGATGCCGCCCTCAATAATAACGGTATCGCCGGGATGACTGGTCAATAAGAAATCATTCAGATAGCCGTCATATACCCAGCTTTTGATCGAGCTTCCGGCAACAGCCTTATTCACCAATACCACGGAATCGTCCACAAATTTTCCCATGGAAAACTCCTCGCCCCAGCCGGTCCGCTCCGGAATCGGCGCCCACACGGCTCCGTCCTCCGGCGGGTATTTTGCAAGTGTCGAGTCGCCGATAAAACGCAGCGTAGGAGCCGACGACGGTTCTGTAATCTGCTCTGCCCTTGTCACACGCACTTCCTTGATACAGGTCATTCCTGACACATTGTCGTCTGTCAGAGAAGTTGCAAAGTCAATCGTCAGCTGTCCGTCCGCAACCGCCGTCTTAACCTCGGAAATTTTTTCCTCCCCCGGTTCCGTGTACATCCAGGAGGACTCGGACGGCATTGCGTACGAGGTTGCAAAATCCTCGCTGCTCCATCGCACGGAATACATATTTCCCTCGACGTATGCACCGTTTACCGCTTTCTCTGTGCCGTTTGTTCCCTGTATAATGGTAACGTCATAGACGCCTGTCGGGACATCTACTACAAACCGCGGATATTCCCAGGTGTGGGCCGTGCTGTCCAGATAGTTCGTTCCGGCGATATAATCACGTCCGCTCTTTAATTTTACATTTTCAAGCTTATCCCATCCAAAACCGGTATCCTTACTGTATGCGGTAAACGATTTTACATTCCCCGCAGTACCGAATTTAAAAGTTTTTGTCTCCCCAATCGGAAATACGTCTGTTCCTGCATCCGTATAATCCGCCTGTTTCAGACTCTCAGATTCAACTGCCGTTTCTTCCCCGCCGGTAATTTCCGGTATGTCTGCTGCAGACGCCCGTACTGCGCCAACGGAAAAACTTTCCAGCAGCATTGCCGCCGTCAGAGTAAGCGCGCCGACGCGCCGGCTTCTCTGGCGTATCAAATGCCAATAATCATTTTTACCCATTCTCTGCCTCCCTGTTCTTTCATAATTGAGCAGGGAAGAGCCATCTTCCCCTGCTCGCGTGCCGGGCGCCCGTCAGCTTCCGCTGACAAATTTCATCTGGGCGCCCGTGTGCATAATAAGCGCCCCGGAAGCCATAGACCTCCGGGGCACTTGTGCCGTCCACAGTGTACTGCTTCACAGCTTTCTCTCTTACTGTATACTACCTGTAAGAATTATTTTTTTACTTTGTAATTCTTCTGTCCCTTGTTTCTAAACAGTTTGTTATATGCGGTAACTTTTTTCTTCGGAACAGTGATCGTTATGTTCTTCTTGGTATTCTTGAGTGCATTCTTACCGACTGTCTTTAATTTCTCAGACTTCAGCTTAATCTTGTTAAGCTTTTTATCGCCGCTGAATGCCTCTTTCCCAATTGTTGTAAGATTCTTTCCGATTGTTACGGATGTTAACTTCTGGCAGGATGCAAACGCCTTGTCATCAATCTTCTTCACACTGTCCGGAATGGTAATGCTCTTTAATACCTTATCTCCCTTGAATGCTTCTTTGCCGATTGTCTGGCACTTGCTGCCCTTTGCAAATGTTACTTTTTCCAGCTTCGTACAGGATGCAAATGCGCTCTTGCCGATTGTTTTCACATTCTTGCCGATCGTCACATTCTTAATCTTGGTGTTCTTTTTGAATGCTCCGTCGCCAATAGAAGTAACCGCATATTTAATGCCGTCTACCGTTACCGTATCCGGTACTTTAATTGTGGTTGCCTTCTTATCTGTTGTAGCTGAGTAGGCAACTTCCTTGCCCTGCGAAGTTACTTTATATTTCGCTTTGCCTGACGGTATCGTTGTGCCTTTTGCCGGACCCTGCGGCGTCGGATCTGTCGTTCCCGGTCCCGGCGTCGGATCGCCTGTTCCCGGTCCTGGCGTCGGATCGCCTGTTCCCGGTCCTGGTGTCGGATCACCTGTTCCCGGTCCTGGTCCTGGCTGATCCGGTCCTGGTCCTGGCTGATCCGGTCCTGGACCCGGGTCTGGATTAAGCAGTACAAGCCCATCAATCGCATCATTGATTGCTTTCGCATATTGCGCTACTTCTTCCGGCGTAATATTCTTGTCGTTAAGTTTCTCCTCTGCAGCTGCCATCGCATCTGCCAGTACGTTATAGCTGTCCTCTGTGTAAAGAGCCGGATCAATCTCAGATGCTTTTTGATAAGCTTCCAGCAGCGCTGTCTTATCCACGTTGCTCGTCAGGCCTTCAATTGCTGCCTTTAATGCCTCCAATGCATCGTCAACTTCCTGCTGTGTCGGATCTGCGTCTTCTTTCAGAAGATCCTGCGCTTTCTTTAACGCTTCGCTGAACACAGCCCAGCTTTCTGCTGTGAAATTGTCGGAAGTGAAGTCTTTCACTTCTTCGACTTTTTCTTCCAGTTTTGTTTTGATTGCTTTTCTTTCCAGATTGCCTGCGATCTCGGAGAGTTCGTCGATCACTGCAACAACTTCTGCTTTCTTCTGTTCTTCCTGTCCGACAAGCTTCTGTGCTTTTTCCAGCGCCGCTGCAACCGGTTTAAAGGATGCTGCTGTGAAATCGTCTGCGCTGCAGGCTTTCAGCTCGTTCATTGTCTCTTCCAATGCTTTTGCATAAGACATATGGGACATTTCAAGTCCGTTCAACCTTGCCGTAACGTTTGCAGATTTTGACGCATCAAAACAGGTGATCGAGAATACGCCTTTGTCTCCGCCGTCTGTTGTGGCCGGAACATACACACGGTAAACGGCATTTGCTGCCAGATACTGTCCGCCGCCGGAACCTGCCTGTGTATAAACCATCTTGCCGTCTTCTACACGCTGCGGGGTAATTGCGCCGCGGGAACCAGCTTTCACGCCGGCCTCGTTGTTGTTGTATGCCGGTTTTCCGTCATTGAAGTAGAAATCTGTCGTATGGTTGGAAATTTTATCTCCGGTATATACATAGACATACCAGTAACCTTCTGCCACATCCGCCTTGAATGTATAAGGATCGCCATTCTCACCGTATACATAATCTCTGAAGTAAGCGCCGCCTGATGTTGTATTCATTGCTTTTGTCGCTTTCTCCATACCAAAGTGGCTGCGGTTGTCATCGCCGTTCTCCGCATAAAGCGTATTGCCCGTTACCAGCGTGCACAGTTTGCCGTTCAGCGGGAATCCGTGCGTCTCAAGCGTCAATGTGTTAGCCGTAGCAATCTGCGGATCACTTTCCGACTTATCCTCTGCAACGTCTTTCTCCGGTCCAAAGTCAATTGCATAAGCAGTCACCGGAGCAATGTCTGCCAGGTCGCCATAAGCGTTCATTAAGTTTCTGTAGATAATTGTCATATACTGTCTGGACAGTGTCGTATCTTTGATTGCAGCAACTGCCGCATCATAGGCAGTTTTCAGTGCGTTCCAGCTGGAAACCGTATAGGTGTCCTCTTTTAAAGTACCGGTTCCGAGTCCGCCGTCCGTAACGCCCTCGCCAATCTCATCAATCAGCGCCTGCAGCTCTGCCGGATCATACGGCTTAATCTGTACGCCCTCACCCGGGGATACCGTAACGCCGTCGAGCCAGAGATCCAGAACATCAACGACTCCCTGAATCTGTTCTGTAATCACAAGATTCTCTTTCGCTGCTTCATATGCTGCTACTGCTTTTTCCAGATCCGCCACCGTCACAAAGTACTCCGGTGTGGAAAGTTTTTCTTTCGCATCTGCGTATACAGCTGCATCCTTGGACGGATCCGCCAATTTCATATAACGTACGTCTTTTGCAGCATTGTTCATTGCAACCATTGCAAGCGCAAGCTCTTCCGTAAAATCATTCGCGCTGTTGGAGCCCTCAAAGCCTTCCATTGCCGTTCTTAATGCCGCTTCCGCATCCTTATATGCCTGCCATTTTTCGTCAACTGCGTCGACGATCCTCGGAACATAAGTATTTACCGTAATAGCGCTGAAGAACGATATACCGTCGCGCGCACCGGTTGTTTCGTCTACAATTTTACCGCCTGGTGTCGACTTGATTGTAATCTGTCCCGGTCTTGTCAGCGTAACTTTCGCAGCCACGCCATAGTCGGAAACCTTGCCGCCCGCTTCCGGATTCTGCTTACCGATCTTTACGCCGTTGATGTAATATTCGCAGTTCTTCATATAAGTTGCGTGAAGAGCTGCCGCATACACATTCACCTGATATGTTCCTTTCGGAAGATCAATCAAAAATTCGCTTTCACTGTCATGGAAACGAATAGCATTTCCTACTGCTTTGGCTAATGCCATATCATATGCTTCAGTGCCTTCTGCCTGAACAGCCCAGCCGTCTTTGACAACCTGTGTCGCTTTTTTCAGGCTGTCTTCCGTGAACCCGTATCCTGTCGCTTTTGTATAAACCGCTTTCGCTGCTTTCGCCGCACTTATTTCGGCGTCGCCTGTTTCAGTATCTTTTGCTTTTCCTAATACAATATGCTTAAACGGTGAATCCGAATCATCACTGTTGTTGAAATCAAACTGATAATCCTCAACCGGTTTTAAGCTTGTAGCCTCATCCGGTGTAATACTAACCGGTTCAACTGTGATCACATCAGCTGCTTTCACATCCGTGTCAACATCCACGCCGTCCTCTGCGAACGCATCGTTCTTTGCACTTGCAGCAACTTCGGCTACGTCACCAGGAGCCTGCTCTTTCTGTGCATTCGGCAGCCATACATACTCCCAGTCGGTATCGGCAGCATAGTAGTAATCCGTATATGCCGGCTGATTGTATGCGGAGTTCTGAGATGCAATGCCAACGCGGTACTGCAGATTCTGCATTAATGTGTAGTTCTTGTGTACAGAATCTTCCGTGTTCATGTAGATTCTTAAATTGCTGCTGTCATAAGCGCGAACGAGAAGTTCTTCTCTGCTGTCGCCAAACAGATCAGCTACCAGACACGGATTTCCTTTTGTCCAGTTATTTGTCGTATAGCCTTCTGCACGCATAAATGTCGTGTCTTTTCCGTCTTTGTTGCCGGTGATGGAAACAGGCTGTACTTTATCGGTTGAAGTTCCTGCTACAAACTGGGTGCTCATATCCGCATCCCATTTAATGTTCATGTTGGTTCCCATACCGATCAGAGATACATTATTGTTCTTGCAGTCTTTGTTTGTGCTAAGCTCAAGACCTCTGACATTCGGCAGGTTATCGCCGATCATCAGACGGCCGAAATCCTGTGATCCCGGAACGCCAAAGATCGCGCTGTTTGTCTCGGTATCACGGAGCGCCCAGTCATATGCTGCGCCAGGACCGCCCTCGAAGCAGGATGCAATCTCAAGACCCGGTCTGTCAGGATCGATATCCGTGATATGGATACAGTCACCGTGTCCGTATTTGAATTCCCCTTTTGACTTTGTGTTGTAAGCTTTTCCGGAACTGTAAAGGTACAGATCTTTCTTCGTCATGTCGTAAGATACGATTGCACCGCCGTTCACGATATCCTGACGTCCGTCGCCGTCTACATCCGCAACCGCGATATAGTGGTTGCCCTGTCCGGCAAGCGTTCCCGTCACCGGATCAACGCCGTCCGCGCCATGGTAATCATTGAACGGGTTCTTCATTACGGAAAAACCGGAATCAATCTTACCTACGAGTTTGAGTTTTTTGTTCTCAACGCCGTAAGCAGCCATTGTTGTTCTGCTGTAGTAACCGCGTCCCATCACGCAGGACGGATGCTCGCCATCCAGATATGCCACAAGCACGTTGAAACGATCTACACGGTTGCCCGGCTCCATAAAGTCAAGCGCATAATCGCACCAGAGCATACCGTCGTCGATACGGTCATAATACCAGTCCTGTGTATCCAGTTCAGCGCCTGTTGAGCAGTCGAAGAGCGAGATATACTCCGGACCTGTAATCACATAACCCTCGAATGTATTCAGGTTGTGTTTTCTCATACGGTACTGATAATGTTTCAGGAAATAATCGGTAAGAAGCGTCGCTTCCTCTTTCGTATATCCCTTGTCTGTCGCATCCTTATCCAGGGAAGCAATGTCATAAGAACCATAATAGTTCTTTACATCCTGCAGGCGAACAGTCTTTAAGTTAGCCACCGGCGCGCCCTCAGACGGATACTTCACGGCGCCGTTCTCATCG
This sequence comes from uncultured Roseburia sp., assembly GCA_947088675.1. Classification (GTDB taxonomy): domain Bacteria; phylum Bacillota; class Clostridia; order Lachnospirales; family Lachnospiraceae; genus Roseburia. The sequence continues at coordinate 2,262 of CAMUHN010000078.1, read as the reverse complement.
TACATCGCAACGTTTACCAGTTTATCGCCTTTCTGGTATTCCGGAATATATTTCTGGATTTCAGCGATAACCTTGTCATCTTCCATGCTGGATCCGATTGCTTTCAAGTCTACGGATGTATTTTTATCGTCTCCAATGTAGAATTTTGCATCTCTCCAGCGTGTGTCTACCGTAAACATCTCTACCAGATTATTGCTCCAGCCGCCATCGCATTCGATTACGCTCTTTACAATATCTTCCGGATAATTGTCCCATTTCCCCCAGTGCTGGAAATAGTCAATCATATACTCACGGTAATCGGCAGCAGACATCACATAATTGCTTGTATCTGTTGCGCCGCTTGCTTTTGCTTTCTCTGTGTTGGTCACATACTTTTCTTCTTTTACGGTACCGTCCGCATTGTATGTAATCATTTTGGAGCCCGGAGCCGTTTTTACCATCAGCTCTGCCTTGTTGTCTCCGTCGTAGTCAAACACGCCATACTCTGTATAGTGCGCGCCGGAACGGATATTAACGCCAAGGTCAAGTCTCCACAGAAGCGTTCCGTCCAGTTTATAGCAGTCGATATAAGTCTTTCCTGTATATCCTACCTGTGAAACGTCTTTTGACTGACTCGGATCCCATTTTACAAAATACTCGTACTCTCCGTCGCCGTCCACATCGCCTACGGAACAGTCATTGGCAACAAACGTAATCGGATACTTTGTAGCATCCCCCGCATCTCCGCCAAAATCTGCGTCATTTCCGTAATTGTCGGTTCTGGAGTTAACGCTTGTGATTCTTGTGATTCCGTATGTCTCTGCAATCGTGGTATCTGCCGGTTTTTTCAGCGGAATCTCTTTGTAGGCCACATTCTTATTATCTTTGTCTTTGACAAATGTGTTGTACGTAGTACAAGCCTGATCTGTGATTTCATTGCCGTCGGCGCCTACCGGAACCAGCTTATACATGCCGTCCGACAGTGCCTTATTGCCCTTGTCCAGATAGTCGGTACTGTCCTCTACCGTGGCAATCTTCTCATTGTTGCGGTAGATGTTAAAGTTTACACCGGTCAGTCCTGTCTCACTGTAGCCTGTCACCTCGTCGGCAAACAGCCTCCAGTTCAGATATACGCCGGCGTCCGTTGCTGTCGCCGTCATACCGCGGTCAAGCTTTTCCATCTGTGCGGTATACTCCACAGCCGTCGGTGATTTTGCCGTAATTTTTGACTTTGCGCCGACCCCTTTTCCCGTCACCGGCGCAACCTTAAAGTACATATTACGGAATGTGGATTTGTTGACCGTAAACGTTACGGTCGCGCCTGTTCCGGCGCTTGCTGTCGGTACCGTCACCTCCGCAGCCGGCTCTTTGCCCGGCTCTCCGTTATAAGTCGGAATTGTCGTACCCTTGCTGTTCAACTGCAAGAACTCGGTTGTCTTTAAGTTCTTGTCCGCCCAGTAGACATTGTAACCGGTCAGCGTGTCGCCCTCGTCCGGTACAAATGCATTCCACTGCAGTGTGACGGAATTCTCTGTTACCTTTGTCACTTTAAGGCCTTCCACAAACCTTACTTCCTGCAGATTGTCAATGGCTGTCGTCATACCTGTGACTGCCGTCTGATAGGCATCTGCATTTTTGAGCGCTTCATCTGCTGCGTCAAGAGCTTCTGTCAGTTCGTTTTTCCACTGTGTACCCGGTGTTGTTGCGGCAAATATGTCGGTAAGTCCCGCACCACCGAATGTTTCCACAAGCATTGCAGCCGTAAGGACAGCAGCTCCGACACGACGTGCACCCGCTTTGCGTTTACCACGTTGTCTGTTCATTCGTGATATACCCCCTTTTCGATTTTGTTGACAGTTTGAGCCAATTCTCAAACTATTGTCACTTTTTCTCATGGAAAAAGCTACCTATAGTCATGATACTATTGTTTTATAAAAATTGCAAGTCATATTTCTCATAAGATAAACTTATTTTATAGTCGTATTTTACGCTGTTTTATGGCTTTTGGAGAGAAAATTCAAGGAGAGTACATGAAAATATTAACGTTAACTTCACACTTCCTTCACAACTTTATGCTAAAGTTAAGTTTTTTTATGGGATTTGACAAAAATAGAATAGTGATTTTGTAAAACAACTGACTGATACCGTAAAACAAGGTCTTTCCTGTCAAATTAAAAAAACGGCGCCGTCCTTCGACGACACCGTTTTTCTGCTTCCGCTTTTATTTAATTTTCAGCGGTTTTAATTTACTTGCATATGCTTTTTTCTTACTCTTCGGTACGG
>CAMUHN010000077.1 GCA_947088675.1 uncultured Roseburia sp. | reverse complement strand
ATTCAGTCTATACCATCGGTTTCTTTGTGTCAAGCCGACCTGTGAACAGTAACGAAATTTTCCGATTTCTGCACGGAGCGTTTCCGCGCTCTGTTTTGTCCTTGTCACCTGTTCCAGGACTTCCTCGGATTCTCCTGCAATCACAGAAGCCCGCTGTGCGATCTCTGTCGTTCCCTCGGCGCCCTCTTCGGCAGCCTTGGAAATATCGCTCATCGAATCCCTGATCCCTTCCATATTTCGAAACAATTCCTGCGCAATCGCGCTGAATTCGCTCATTAATTCATCCACTAAAGCGCCGTCCTTATTATACTGCTCCCCGATTTTCAGAAATCCTTCATAATCCGCCGTTACATCTTTCACAACGAAGTCCAGCAATTTCCTTGCATTGGAGGAAAGGTTGTCCACTGCCTCTGTTACCTCCTGCGTCACCTCCTGTATCTTTATTACGGTTTGTCTGGACTGCTCCGCAAGCGCCCCGATTTCCCCTGCGACTACGGCAAATCCCTTGCCCGCTTCGCCCGCTCTGGCTGCTTCAATCGACGCGTTCAACGATAACAGATTCGTCTGAGAAACCACATTCATAATGACACCGGACAGTTCGTAAATCTGATCTATCACTTTTGCATTTTCCAATGCCGATTCCATATCCTGCTGAATCTCCGTTTTCAACCGCGCCGTTTTCTCCTGTGCGCTTTTGATCCTGCGATTTGTCTGTTCTGCTCTTCCCTTAATTTCGGCTGCGCCCTGTGCACCGTCCTGCGAACGCTGTGTCATGTGTTCTACTGCCGTATGGATTTCCCCGGCGGATTCTTCAGCCATTGTCGTGGTCGCTGCTGTCTCCTCCATTCCTGCAGACAATTCCTGCGTAGCCGCAGACACACTTGCAATATCATCATTTAACTTCGCGACACATTCGTTGACAGCCCCGGCGGCAATATTGATTGTTTCAGATTCTGCCTGCACACGCCGGATTAACTTCACCATAGCTGCTTTCATATCTTCAATACATCTGGCCAGATGACCAAAATCATCCCGGCGACCCAGAAACTTTTTCATAAAATCTCTGGCGTAATCCCCTTCCGCCATAGAGTTCATCTGCAGGGCCGCAGCATTTAAGGATTTTGAAATATCAGACACAATCAGCAGCGATATTACAATCAACAGAATGACCGCAACTGCAATGGATACAACCGACAAAATTCTGGTAGACTGAAAAATCTTTTTTATGGGCGCATTATTTTCCACTGCCAGAATCTCCAGCTCGTCTACATAATTTCCGGTGCCGACTACCCACTGCCACGGCTCAAACGCTTTGCTGTAGGCGCGCTTTGGATATGTCTCGGTACTCCCTTCTTTGGTGTAATAGTATTCCGTAAATCCACCGTCCGCCTGGCGGCCGTTTTTAATGATGTCCTTTATCATCTGATAGCCCTGGCTGTCCTCCGTCTGAAGACGATTCGTTCCTTCTGTCTCCTGGCCCAGAAGAACCACATTTATCCCTTCGTAGGTGTCAATCCAGAAATATCCGCTCTCGCCATATCGAAGTTCTCTGACAAGATCCGCTGCCAGCTTTTTCGCCTCGTCTTCTGTATATGCCCCATTCTGATACTCCGCATAAATTTTCTCCAGCATCGAAATCACATTTTCCACCTGTCCTCTGATCTGTGCATCGTAGTCGTCATAAAGGACATTTTTCATACCGGCAACCGAATTCAGATAAGATTTTTCCATACCGCTGATATTCAGAAAGCCCATGACACACATGGACACCGCAGCGACCGTCGTCAGTATAATCAGTTTTGTACGCACTTTAAGATTTGTAAACATCTCCCCCACCCTTTCTCTTTTATCCATCAAAAAAGCCCGCTGTCCTCACTGCTATTTCTCCTGAGAACGTATCTGTTCTCCGTTATTTTATCACATTTTGAATCGTTCGAAAACAAATTTTTTCTATTTTTTACAAAGCCAGACATTCTAATGTTAATGCAACAAGGTCTCTCCTGTAAGATAAAAAAAGACTGATGATTCAGACAGAATCATCAGTCTTTCGGCTTTTTCCTTACAATCGGGGTGACAGGATTCGAACCTGCGGCCTCCTGGTCCCAAACCAGGCGCTCTAGCCAAGCTGAGCCACACCCCGATCAAACAAAACGAACTGTGAGAGCACGAAAAATCCCCCACAACACGCTAATCAGTATAGCAAAAACATTTTATAATGTCAACACTTTTTTCACGCCTCTTATCGCTTACAGATAAAAAATGCGGAATTTTGCCTCCCCTTTTTCATCCAGCTCCATGATCATATAGGACGGATTTCTTCCGTCCTGACGCGGATAAGAAATACTGCCCGGATTGACTGCAATGATCTGATTGCCATAATCGATCACAGGGCGATGCGTATGTCCGAACATTACGATATCAAAGCGGCGGGCTCTCGCCTCCCTTTTAATATTTTCTATCCCCATGGCGACATAATAGTAATGCCCGTGCGTGATCAGAACACGATATTTTCCAAGGATCAGTTCTTTCTCCTTTGGGAGCGCAGAAAAAAAATCATTGTTGCCGGCGACAATCTCAAGCGGGCAGTCTGCCAGCTCCTGAATATAATTCTCCTCCCCCTCCGCATCGCCAAGATGGATCATCTTGTCAAAAGGCCTCTGCAGTCTTACTGCCTGGATTAAATTTTCATGCTTTCCATGCGTATCGCTTACAATCAAAATCTTCATATGACATTCCTTGCTTTCATCTGCTGTTTCATTGCACGCAGCGCCTTTCCCCGATGGCTGATCTCATTTTTCTGCTCCTCCGACAACTCCGCTGTTGAGCATCCGTATGTATCGACATAAAAAATCGGATCGTAACCAAAACCATTTGTTCCGGCAGGCTTCTCTCCAATATACCCCTCGATTGTCTCTGTCGAAGTCAGCAGTGAACCGTCCTTTAGTACTGCAGCAATCGCACAGACAAACCGCGCTGTCCGCTTCTCCTTTGGAACGCCCTTAAGGCGGTCCAATATTGTCTGATTTTTCACATCATAGGAAGTGTCTTCCCCCAGATAGCGCGCAGAATAAACACCCGGCTCTTTATTCAGATAGTCCACTTCAAGACCGGAATCGTCCGCCATTACAATATAATCGGTACAGACAGCAACTGCTTTTGCTTTGATCAGAGCATTCTCCTCAAATGTCTTTCCGTCTTCTACAATATCCAATGCAATCCCCGCCTGTTTCGCCGAGATCACTTCAAAGTCGGCGCTGCCTAAAATTTCGCGAATTTCCTTTAACTTTCCCTCATTGCCGGTCGCAAATATAATTTTTTCCATTTAATCTCCCCTCTGATACACGAAATACCGCCCCCTGTGGCATGGAGCATGATCTTTCCTCATATTCCTATAATTCTTTTAATGCACGCTGTATGGCCCGGAAAATCCCCTCCGCTGTTTTTCTCTGGTATTCTTTCGTCTGCAATAGCTCAAGCTCCCGCTGATTTGTCATAAAGCCAACCTCAATCAGCGCGGCAGGGACATTGCTGTTGCGCAGAATATAAATACTGTCACCCTCAATCAGGCCGCGGTTTTTGCTTCCTGTGGATGCCGTCACTTCCTCCAGGCAGATTTGTGCAAACTTGAAACTCTGTTCCGACGATTCGTCATACATCACCTGCGTTCCGTTTGTTGCCGACATTCTTCCGTTTCCAAGAGAATTATTGTGGATACTCACAAACAGATCGGCGTCCGAAAGATTCGCCAGCTGCACGCGCTGGTCAAATGTCGGATTGCTGTCGTCCGTCCTTGTATAGTATACGCCGATATGATTTCCTCTTTCCTGTAAAATCTCTTTCAGTGCAAGCGTAATGGCAAGATCAATCTCTTTCTCCATCACGCCCTGTTTTGTTGCCCCCGGAGCTCTTCCTCCATGACCGGCATCAATCACAACGACCTTATCATATACTTCTTTCGGTGTCAGAAAATCAAAATAATAAAATTCGTCATCATAGTCCATGTCCAGCTCATAAACTCTGTCCAGAACAATCTCAATCACGCCAGCCCCTGCGCGGCCCAAAGCAGAGCCGTTTCCCATTGTATAAGAAAGCCGGTCAATATGATTACTGCTCCCGACAATCGGATAGCTGTCAAAATAGGCATTGTCCGCGCCGGGCACTTCAATTCTGACGCACTGTGTCACATAATCGTTGACAACGGTAATTCGGCCGCCGTCCACATCTTCCGGCAGCCTTAACCTTAACTGCCTTTTATTTTCCTGTCCCTGCGGCAAATCATCCAGTATTTCCAGCTCCTGCATTTTCCCCTGCTGCTGTCTCTCATACTCCGCCTGTGCCTGCCGCGCCTCCTTTGCATCGACAAGCCTTGTTCGAAATTCAGGAAAAAACGGGAGCGCAGCGCTCATAAAAAGCGTGAGCGCCCCGATTACAACGGCTGCAAATTTTAGCGCTTTCTCTTCCATCTGTTCCCTCTTTTGCCGTCCCAACAGCTACTGATTATCACTGAATACTTTCAGGCAGATATTGGCCTCCTGCGCGCTCTCAATCCCCGTCCAGTCAATTCCATTGGGACTGATATAGCTCTCCCCGTCGTCTAACACCACACTCTGGGTCATCTCATCCGCAATATATTCAATCGCCAGCGGGTGGACGGAATTGGGCGTTGTCATATGCAAAACAACTGCGTAGCGCTCTCCCGCCTCCACAGCAATCCCCTGCTCAAAGTTTATCGTATAGTAGCCTGCATTTGATAATTTACCAGATGCGGCCGGTATCATACTGGCAAATGACGTCATATCTTTAAAATCACGCACAATATAAAGCTCATATCTGGAATCTTTTCCGGTCGCATAGAAACCGGCGGCTTTTAACTCCTCCGCCCCTTCTGCCGTAAATACATTTGCTCCGAATATGCTCTCTCTGTTATAGCCCAGCTGTCCAACCCAGCCGCACAGATCGCTCTGATAGATATGGTCATAATTATCCGTTCCCTCAACACGTGTATAACAAACGCTGTGGGAACCGATATTCGTATCAAAATAAGAAATATAGAAAACGCCGTCTTCCCCGAAATTTTCCCCCCAGCTGTTCTGGCAGATAAACGCTCCGTCTCCTTCCGGAACTGTCTTAAAATTATCTTTGGAATACTGATCGTCCCATCCGATAATCACAACGTCATGATTGGGTTTCTCCGTTCCGATATAACAATACGCATTGCTTTCTTTTTTAAAATACGGCGTCTCGGATACCGAGCTGGTAAGCGCATTGTAAATTGATGTCTGCACCCCGCCATATAAAAAAACCGCTTCTTTAATCTTTTCGTAATCCTTGCTCTCAATCACCTGCATCTCCTGCACATGTCTGACGGCCGTAAGCGTCTCGTCTGTCCTGTTGTCCCCATACGGGTCGTCCGCCTCATAAACCGGCCCTTTCCAGGCGGCCAGATATGCCATACCCATTGTATATTCCCCGCCGTCTTTCTGTGTCAGATGAAATCCGTTGCATAACGTCATATGATCCGCCGAATACTGCACATCCTCCTCCGGTAAAAGCGAAGATTCTAAAGCGCCAAGCGCGGCAAATGCCCAGCATGTGCCAAACGTCCCCTGATTGCGAACTTTCGCGACCCTTTTTTTATCGCGCAGGTCGTATTTTACAGGAATAATTGACGTACTCTCCGATGTATCGGATGCCGTTGCCTTATTCTGCGCAATATCCCAGGAATACGAATAACCAAGATAATTCGATAAATCATTCAGACTGACATAAAAGATCCCGTCTTTCTCCGTAAAGGGCGAGATAAGCGGCTGCATCTCACCATTCACTTTTACCATATCCGCATCCAGCGTAAACAGAATCTTTGTATTATGCTTTTCCACCAAAAGCTGTCTGCCGTCATAAATATGCGCGCTGCATGCAAGCGCGCTGCGCAGTAAATCCACCGGAAGCATAATGTTTAAATTTTCATCCATATAAAAGGTGTGGTTTTCGTTTGTATACTCCCTGCTGTCAATCACAACAGAAAGCAAATTCTGATTGACACTTTCCGAAATCAGCGGATTCCATATTTCCGGCTCCAGCTGTGCGCCGCGAAACTGCGCAACTTCTCCTCCCTCCGCAGACACCATACGAAATCTGACTACAACCGCTGTAAGCAGCAGCAAAAAAAACGCTAAATACCGTTTTGAATATTTCATTTTTTTCTCCGTTTTGGATTTAGTTTGCATATCCTTTTTTGTGTTTCGCCGGCGGTTTTGGCCCCATAAACTGATAAAAACAGGTTTTAATCATACCATTGTAAACCTTACGCTTCCGGTCTGCCTTACGCCCGATGTATCGCTCTGCATCCTCACAGGCAGTAATCATAAACAGAGACCATGCATCCAGCGCCTGAAACGCTTCTCCGATCGCAGTATAAAGGCCCGGCAGGTTTTCTTTCTCCTCCATACGCTCTCCATACGGAGGATTTGTAATAATAAAACCATATTTTTTCGGATGGTGCAGATCGGTAACAGAACGCTGCTGGAAATGTATCATATGATCTACCCCTGCACGTCTTGCATTTTCACGCGCAACATGCAGCACATTCGGATCAATATCATATCCCTGTATGTCCACAGGCGCCTCTTTTTTGACTGCGTCCTGCGCCTCCGCCGCAATCTCATACCATATCTTTCGATTAATGATGTTTGTCCACTGTTCTGCCAGAAATTCCCGATTCATGCCCGGCGCGATCCCCGCAGCCATCATCGCCGCTTCGATCAGAAACGTACCGCTTCCGCAGAACGGATCTACCAGAATACGATCCGGCCTCCAGGGCGTCAGCATCAAAAGCGCAGACGCAAGCGTCTCGCTCAGCGGCGCCATCCCTGCCTGTGTACGATACCCTCTTTTGTGCAGGGAATCACCGGACGTATCAAGCGTGACCATCACTTCGTCTTTCAGTAAAAAGATCCGTACCGGATAAGGAGCGCCGTCCTCCAAAAACCATTCTGTTTTATAATGCTGTTTCAGACGTTCCACCATTGCTTTTTTTGCAATCGCCTGAATATCAGACGGAGAAAACAGTTTACTCTTAATGGACGATGCTTTTTTTACCCAGAACTTGCCGTTTTCCGGTATATATTCCTCCCATGGCAGATCCCTGATTCCCAAAAACAGCTCCTCAAATGTCCTTGCCGGAAATCTGCCCACAAGAATCAGTACCCGCTCCGCCGTCCTCAAAAAAATATTGGCACGGCAGACTGCCTCTGCATCTCCGATAAATGTAATTCTTCCGTCTTCCGTTCGCTCAATCTCATAACCGAGATCATATATTTCTTTTTTCAATACCGCCTCAAGCCCAAAATGGCACGGCGTCACCAGCTGATATGTCCTCACCCCTCGCGCCTCACTTATCTTCGTCGTTATGTCATGTATCTGTCTTTCTCTCTTATATTATCCGTTCTAATTTTGCATGTCAATGCAAAGAATCAAAAAGGGCGTAAAAATTGCGCTCATCCCTGTTACTGTGCATACCGGTCTGTGCATTACTGCACAGACCGTAAGAAAGCAATTGGGGAGTGGGCAGACCACACTCCTATGACAGCCGCCTTGCTCCCCTTTAAGAACGAATACCCTGTATGCCCCCATTGACGGTATATACCGTATACCCTTCCCTTGAAAGGCGCCGTGCAGCCAGCAGACTAGTGCTGCCATATTCACAGTACAAAATCAGTTTCCTGTTTTTCGGCAGCCGTCCTGCCCATCTGTCTATTTCCTCATAAGGATAATTATATGCGCCCGGATAGTGAAAATTCTGATAGGAAGTCCGCTCCCGAACGTCAATTACAATTGCATGCTCTTTTTTTACCATTTCGTCAATCCGTTTCGGATGAAGCATATAAAATTTCACAGCTCCTCACCTCCCACAAAATAAAACAGGAAATCCAAAAAAACAGTTCCGGATCGGAAAAAGCAGATTACGTTATTGTAATCTGCTTCTCCTGATAACATCCTATGCAATTGTAATAAATTTGTTACGCTGTTATTATTTTGCGCTGTTTTTTGAAGCGTTTTTGTTTGTTGCATTTGATGCATTTGACGCATTTGATGCATTTGACGCATTCGATGCATTTGTTGCATTTGTCGCGTTCGACGCATTTGTGCTCTTATTCTGTGCGCTGTTATCCGCAGCATTTCTGCTTGCATTTTTTGCATCTGTTGCGCTGTTTTTGCAGTTAGAACCCTGATTCATTGCATCTGCATTTTTTGCCATAATCACAATCCTCCAATCTTATTCCGGCGTCTTATCTGTTCACCGGACATTTATACTTTACAGAGGTATTATGTGAAATAGAAAAAATAATATTCAAAAAAAATATATTTTTTACATATAAAAATATTCCAGGCCGTCTTCCAGCTCCTTTGTTATGACGCCGCCCGCCTTTTTATATTTGTCAAACACGCCCTGCAGGCGTTGTGCTTTCTTTGCCATCTGAATTTCATACCTGCGCATGGAATTCTGATACATCGGATTGGCGGAAAGCTCATCTCGAATCGGTTTTGGAAACGGACAGTATGAAATCAGTATTTCTCGCGCCACTTTATTTAAACGAAAGCTTCCTCTTGATTCATATTTCAGCCAGTTCTGGTAATCCTTGACAAAAACTTCACGATAATTATTCTTGCCCTGTGCAAGCGCATGTTTTAATTTTTCCTTTGCCTCAACCGACAGATCATGGTTTTTACGGTAAAACTGAATATAATCACAGTACTCGGATGTCAGCGAACGCTCGCGTATATCGTTCCAGCGAACTCCCTGAATACGCCTGCAGATCTCCCAGCGATATCTTCCGGTAATCTCCATCATCATCTCGTCAATATCTACTACGGTAAAAATGGGCAGCAGATAACGCGCGGACGTATCTTTTTTCACCCCGCCGAGTTCCTGCCACATCATTGCCCTCGTCCCGGCATTGGGCATCAAAATCACATCGGGCAGTACCTCTTTCATAATCATCTCGGAATTGATTCCCTTAGCGGGATCCGAAAATAAAATCTCCCGGTAAAATACCGAATAATCCACGTTGCGAATTTTGTTTACTGATTCCTCGACTTTCTTTGCAGTCACCAGCATCTTATCTACCGAATTAATCAGATCAATGCTGCAAAGAATCGGACAGAATGTGGAGATTTTACCATAGGTGGCCCGATTTCCGGATGAAATCATATTGGATATCTCATATTTTACTTTCATATCCTGCCTTGTCAGATAACTTTTTGCTTCATCCGCGGTCAGATTACCGTTTTTTCTCATATCGGCAAGATAGGCCGGATAATCCATATCAAACTCGTTTTTGGACGGTTCGTTTCTACCCTCGTAGATACTCTTTAACCATGCAAAAACGGTATATACATGCTCGGAACAGCACCTCTGCAGACGCCCCATCATACTGTAAAGAAGCCTCGCGTTCTCCTCTCCTGCCGTCTGCATATCCATAAATCCAAAATTCAAAAACATCTGCAGAATCGGCGACGGTTCCTCTTTTTCCTCCAGAACACGCAGACATACGCGCGTATAGACATCATAAAACGCGGTTGTAATCCTGCGGCGCAGCTGACGTGTGACATCATCCGTCGATAACAGATCAGGCAGACTCCGATAGTTTTCCACATCGCTTTTGATTTTCTCCGCAGCCTCTTTCTCAATACCGGCATAATTTAATATATAAGCGAATCCATCTTCGAGATTAATCTCCTCCTCGCCGTCATTTCCTTCTCCCTGCGCCCTCTTCGGCCCGTCCGCAAAATTATAATTCCGATACTCCGCAATACGCTGCGACGCAAGCTGCTCGTCATAAATTCCGAGCTTTTGGATGACCTCCGCCAGTTTGCCCATATTTTCCTGAAGCGGTGCAACATCAAGCCCTTTGTATCCGGCATGCAGGATCATATCAAAATAAAGGCGGAACATATCATATTCCGATTCAGCCAAAAGAACATCTTTTTCATACTTTAAATAATCGACCATCTCGATCAGGCCCTGCATAATACGCCTCGACTGGTAAGACGCCTCCATAATGGCCCCGATACAAAGTCCGTCGTCTTTCTTCATCAGCCCGACATACTCGTCCAGATATCCGCCTTTCATCAGGCTCGCGCTGTTATTGATCTCCCAGTTGTCAGCCTTATGCCTCATCTCAAGCGCTTTAAACGATTCCATCCTGGTAAATGACTGCGTCTCCAACTGATATCTGGTACAATACGCCATATAATCGCTGTATATGTTTTCCACGAAAGTGTGGTACTGTCTTGTCAGAGCATGGAAGCCCGCATATGTCTCAAGCAGTTTCTGACGCTGTCGCAGCACCGCGTTCAGTAAAAATTCTTTGTTTTTTTCACTGCTGTTTATCATCGGCCGCAGCGCATCCGAACTGTCAAACGCAAACGCCACAAGCGTCGTATCCTGATTTGCCACATAATTGCACAGATACCGGTCAACCTCTGAGAATCCTATAATCGAATTTTTCTCCAGTAAAATTCTGGCATAAGAATTTGACTGAATCACGGATCCTTCCATTATAATATACCATTTGCGCACCATCTCTTTTTGTTTAGCGATCACCTGATCCTTTTTTACCCTGATTTTTTCTCTGTTCTCCATATACGCTCCACCTCGTGAACTATTCTCTTTTTCATGACATTTTATTTTATACTATTCAGCGCATTTTTGCAACATAAGAAACATATATTTGATTTTGGGTTGTAACAGTGAAGCCGAAAGCTGAACTGTTACTTTGGGTTTTTGTCTGCTTCACAGCCCGCACGCTACGGAATATACTGTTCCGCAATATGTATAATCTGCCCGTCTTCCAGTTCCATAACCCATAGAATCGGATTTTTCGCATCTTTTTCATATGTTTCAAATTCATTTCTGTCCAGGTCAACAGCCGGCCCCTGACGATTTTCCAGTACGGAAAAAGTACAGTCCTTTGCAAGCGCATATGCGGCGTCTTCACTGTCAATATCGACAATGGCAAACCCGGCATCCTGGTCATAAGAATCATTCCACTCTCTACTTTCTGCCGTCACCCATTTTTTCTGATCCACCGTAACAGAACCGCCGTCATATTCTGTGATATATCCGTAAACACATTGATCGGTTGTCTTTGCCGTTACCGCAAAAGTATCGGCTGTCTTTGACAACTCCCCTGCATAAATGTCCTGCATTTCTTCCGGATAGCGATAAAACAGGCACCAGACGCCCTCGATCGCTTCCTTTATCCGAACGTGGTATCTTAAGCCCGATTCCGTTTTTTGCATATCGCTGTCTGTTGGAACGTAGCCGACATCTCCCAATATCTGTTCCGCCTCTTCCCTGCTCACATAAGGCGCCGTCCAAATGTGAATCTGTTCATTGTCTGCTGCACGCCACAAATTAGGTTCTCCGACCCATTTGCTTTCGGGCAGATCAATCGTATACCCGTCCGCTTTCACAGGAGAAAACTGCTTTTCCTCTCCGGCAGCCGCTATATTATGCCCTGCACTGCCGTTTTTTTCTGTTTCCTCCTCGAAAGACTCCTGCTTCCGGCTGTTTTGTATTTCCTCCTCGAAAGGCTCCTGCTTCTGACTGTTTTGTATTTCCTCCTCGAAAGGCTCCTGCTTCTGACTGTTCTGTTCATTTTCGCTTCTCTGCTGCTCTTCTTCATTTGCCTGATTTAAACCCGCGCAGCCTGTCGACATCAAATAACCCATCGCGACGAAAACAGCGCATACGGCTCCTGCCACACCGTTTCTAAATCTGTTTTTCATAATTCCGTTATCCTCCCGGTCTCAATTTATTTTGCATCATGCAGCAGGCGGATAAAGCCTTTCCAGACCGCACGCAGCAGCGCAAATACAAAAAACATTGCCATAAATCCGATAATGCCCATCACAATATCTGCAAATTCCATTGCTCCCGTGTTTGTAACTTTCTGGCCGATCTCGATCGCAAATGTGATCACAAGAATCAATGTAAATACATAAATCCAGGCGATCACCATCACATGGTTATTTTTCGCCAGCCATTTAAAACAGGGATAGACGCAGAAAAGCATTGCCATTCCAAGCACTCCTATCA
>CAMUHN010000076.1 GCA_947088675.1 uncultured Roseburia sp. | reverse complement strand
GAATGCGGAAGATGGGACTTGAACCCACACGATATTGCTATCACAAGATCCTTAGTCTTGCTCGTCTGCCAGTTCCGACACTTCCGCATATCACTTATTCTTCGTGACGACTTATAAAATATATCAAATTAATTGCAAATTGTCAATAGCTTTTTTTATTATTTTCCATTTTTTACAAATATTTTTTTTCAAACTCATCGATGCGCATTGGCTTACCGAAATAATAGCCCTGAATCAGCTGAATCTTCGTCAAAAGCAGCGCGTCCAGCTGTTCTTTTGTCTCAACTCCCTCCACACAGACTTTTACCTGTATGGCGCTCGCAAGCTCCGCCACCATACGCACAAATGCATCGGAAAATTCATCCTTTCCTATATCAATAATAAAACATCGGTCAATCTTAATGATATCAATCGGCATCTCCCTGATATGGTTTAACGAGGAATAGCCTGTTCCGAAATCATCCAGCGCAACTTTCACACCAAGACTTTTGATCTCGGATAAAATCTGCTTCATTCGCGTCATGTCATTGACTGCAAGGCTCTCAGTCACTTCAAGATTTAAATTTTTCGGCTCAATTCCTGTTTCCGCAATCGCCGCTCTGATCTTTTCTACAATATCTTTCTGCAGCAGCTGTACAACAGAAAGATTGACGTTCACCTTATAATCATGCCCGGTGTCATTCCAGTACTTACAACGCTTGCATGCCTCTTTCATGACAAAATCACCGATCGGATTGATCAGGCCAAGGTATTCGGCAAGCGGGATAAATTCGCCCGGCGATATAAATCCAAGCTCATTCGAATTCCACCGAATCAGCGCTTCGGCACCGATACAGGGATTTCCTGGCTTTGTGACATCGACCACCGGCTGATAATACACTTCAAACTCCGAAAATGCATTTTTCGTCGCATTGCGCATATTCTTTTCCAGATCGAGCCGTTTAAACGAGGACGTCTCATTCTTGTCGTTATAAAACTCTATATGATTCTTCCCCGAACATTTTGCCGCATAAAGCGCTACGTCGGCTTTCTTGATCAGATCCTCCACCGTGCTTCCATCCGTCGGGAAGCGTACAACGCCCATACTCATCGTACAGTAATAGTCGGTTCCTTTTAAAATCCAGGGTCTTGCAAAAAGACGCTGGATCTCCTCCAGAATCTGCTGCAGCATCGCATAATTCTGATGCGGCACAATAATAATAAACTCGTCTCCGCCCATCCGGTAACAGTTGTCACCAACGCCTTCTATGCTCTTTAAACTGTTTGAAATCGTCTTGAGCAGAACATCTCCATACTGATGTCCCAGACCGTCATTGATATGTTTAAAATCATCCAGATCAATGTATAACAGCGCTCCCTCGCCGCCATTCTGCTGCGTAATATTGATATAATGTTCCAGATCCTGCTCGCAGCGCATACGATTGTAAAGGCCTGTCAGAAAATCGTTGTTTGCCTGTCTCTCAATCTTCTTCTGGTACAGTTTTTTGTCGGTAATATCATAGATCGTAGACAGCTGCACCTGCCGCCCGTCGACCCAGTGAACCGTTGTCTCGTGAAAATCAAACCAGCGCTCATCCTCCTCCGAGTATATTTCTGAAAAATACCCCTCCGCACCACTCTCTCCTGTACTCTCCAGCATACGCTGCTCAAGCACGGCTGTCTTGAGGCTATTCCGGAACGAATCCTGAAACCTCTGATTTGTATACAGAATACTGCTTTTCTCCATGTCCTTTACAAAAATGCCGCAGCCGACATTTTCAAGGATTGTCTCCAGCGACTCATAAGATGTCGTAAGAGATTCCTTTGCAATACGCTTGTTTAGAATACTCTGAATAATGCGCCTGACATCATTGACAAATTTAATATCATTCACATCCCAGATACGGGCCCTGTTCTTTTCGCTGAAACAAAGATACATCCCTGTTTCACCGCTTACATCAATCGGCAGATAAATCGCCGCCTTTACATGCGCTTTCTCAAAAAACTCCTCAAATCCAACCGGCATAATTGAATTGGAAGAGATCATATATGGCTGGCCGTTAAAAAACGGCAGATCCGTTCGCTGAAACTTTCGCACCTGCTCCATCGAAGAGAGCGCGTCCGGCATCAGATATTCACAGATCATTTCAATCATGCCGTCCTCTTTGCCCTCGCGCAAAAGCACACCCGAAGAAATATCCATATAATCACAGACTTCTTTTAAGATATTATTTACAATTTTATCAAATTCATCTTCGGATTCGAGCATCTTTACAACGGAAGTCATTGTCTCATTGCGGCGCAGCTCAAGCTCCATCTGCACCTGGGCTTTCCTGCTCTTTAAAAACGCCTCCTGTGCGATCAGCTCCTCCATCTTTACCGCAAACATCTGCTTCGATAGCGTCTCTAAAAACTCGAGAGACTTATAAAAACGCTCGGCAGAAGTCTGCATGATGCAGGCAGGCACCTCCTCATTGCGGTCTCTTCCGCTCTCCTGCTCCATCACGCCTGTCACTATCCAGATCGCTGCGATCTCTCCGCTGACACGTATCGCAACGCCGCACATTTTTATTCTGCTGCAGCCGCAGTCCTCCTCGATGACATTGTCAATGGTTGAATCCATCAGTCTGCTCAACATGGAAACATGCATGTCCATACTTACTTTTTCATGCAGATAGCCAAGCTCCTCCCTGGAGCCGTACGCTTTTGTGATAACGCCGCTCTTTTTGCTTAAACACGCAAGATACACATTATTTGCGTCGCAAAACCGATCCTGCAGGCTCTGCATCAGTGATGCGTCTAAAAGGTTCGCCTCTTCCTTTGATTTTTTCTCTACATTTCTCCGAATTGAAAATGCCATCTCGCTACCTCTGTTTTCCTGTTTCTAAAATAAACAGATGAAATTGTTCCTTTTCCCGTATCACAAACTCCTGCAGCAGCTTATAGCCGCCCTGTAAGCGCATCTGTTTTTTGATAAAACCGCATTCATTGGAATATAAGATCAGAATCCCTCCGCAGGTAAGAACCTCTTTTGATTTTCGGAAAAATTTCTCGTAAAATCGGTCCGTTTCTTCCTTTGATTTTTGGATGCGAACCGGCATATTTGTAATGATCTCATCGAATCGCTCAGAATGCCGGAAATCAAAATAATCCCTGTGCATCAGATGAACCAGCTCTCCGGCTGCAGCCGCATTTTCCCTGCCATATAAGACAGCGTCTCCAAAAATATCCGTTCCGTACAGTTCGCCTGCAGGTTTGTAGATATCCCTCTCAATCAGCATCGTTGCAACCCCGCAAAACGGATCAAGTACTCTCGCATTTTCTTTCAGGTAAGGACCGCTGAGGCGCACCAGCATCGCCGCAAGCGCGGGATGAATGGAAGCTGACACCGCATGTCTGCGGTAAGCAAAGCGCTTCACAGGTAATGTGGATAATTTCAGGAACGGTACAAAACCGCCCTCTTTTCGTTCCGCCAGACGTATCTGTACTTCATAGTGATCCGGGGCATTAAACAGCGATCCCCCGGAGAGCATCTGCAGCTCCAGACAGAATTTTTTTGTAAATCTTGCAGCGTCGCTGCCCACAAGACGGCTCTTTAAATCAAGTCTGAAATAATACGGCCCATCCGGCGTATGCAGATTATTCAAAAGTTCTGATATCCCGGCTTCCCAGACCTCCCTTGCAGCCTCTTTCGGTTCGTCTGCAAGCGGACTGCTGACCGGCAGCGGGAATAAAAGCTCACGATACGTCCTTAACCTTGCAAACGGCATCACACAATTTGTCTGAACCAGCACACCGAGCGGGTGAAGTTTTGCTTTCCGCTTTACGGTTGCAGGCAGTTCTCTGATTTCGTCCAAAACAACTTCCCGCTGCTCTTTGTTTACGGTAAGCAGTATTTTTCCGGTATCTGAAAAATCTGTAAATGTATGCGAAAAACCGTCTCCGGAGTCACCAACAAGACGCCGCAGCTCGTTTAATTCCTCGGCAGTATGTTTTTTTTCATCCTCCCCCGGAACTTCTTTCTGCAGTGCGGCAAACGCCTTTTCCAGCTCCTTCCGGTATTCCGACATATCCAGACTCTGCATAGCCTTAAGATATGCGCTCTTTACAAAACGAACTGTTTCATCCGTGTACGCGCAAAACAATGGCGCCGCCGCCTGCTGCAGCGACAGATCCCCCAGCAGCAGCGCCGTATTTTTGCGCACTTTCGGATCGCCGTCAGAAAGCAGTGAAAAAAACAGCTGCGCCTCTTCCGACAGGCGGGCGCGCTCTTCTTTTTCAGACTGTTTTAATGCAGCACGCATACGGCTTAAATTTTCGCGAATGTCCTTTTGTTTTCTGATCTCTTCCAAATAATGTTCAATCATCATATCCTCTGCACAGTCTTTTACCGGATAAAATTCGTCTTCACTGCAGGTTCCCGATCCGGAAATACAATCCCCTGCTTTTTTCCGGCTTCAATACATTTTAACAGCCATGCCATATTTTTGCCGAGCGTCCGCATTGTCTGCATTCCCTCGGCATCCTTTTTCACTTCGTCCGGGGTATTCCCGTGTACCTGATTCCAGTACTGCGACGAGACAACCGGCATATGGCTGATCGTAAAATACTTGTTCATCTGATCGAATGCAGCCGATGCGCCTCCCCTTCTGCAGCTGACAACTGCTGCGCCCGGTTTCCCCATATATACGTTGCTCTTACCGTAAAAAGCCCGGTCCAAAAAAGATGTTACAGCGCCTGACGCAGCCGCATAATGTACGGGCGTGCCAAACACGAATCCGTCCGCCCCTTTTGCTTTCTCCACAAACTCATTAACGGAATCGTCCACAAAGCATCTGCCGTTTTGCAGACAGGCACCGCAGCCGATGCAGCCGGCGACCGGACGACTGCCAACCTGAAAAATCTCTGTCTCTATGCCGTTTTGCCGAAGCGTCTCCTCTACCTCGCAAAGCGCAGTGTAGGTACAGCCGTTTGCTCTTGGACTGCCGTTTACCAGGATAACTTTCATGTTTTTACTCCTCTTTTCGTATCTTTTTTCTTAAATCTATGACAGTACTGCCGCATTCATTCGGAACTTCTCTTCTCTTTTTCCCATGTTTTAAAATAATCGCTGCCCATATATCCGATACACCAGACCGCGCCGGCAAGCGACAGATAAAGAAACATTTCAATTAACGCCAGCAAAATTGTGCCGACCGTAAATTCTCCCGCAAAAAAAGCGTCAAACAATCCTCTGACCGGTTTGGTCAGAATCATATAGGCGCCCACATAACACCAACCGAGTATTCCGAACAGGGAACAGACCATTGCCGCTGCCGTTTTCCATGAAAATTTCACGTTTACTCCTCCTTTTGCCATTCTTCAAACAAATCCGTTATCACTCCATAATCTCTGTATTGTTTCAGATCTATTACGCGCTGGTTTCCCGAACCTTTGAATTTCAGCGCAACAGAGTGCATATCTTCTATATAGGGGCCATCCACCAGCACATCCAGATACGACAAAAATTCGTCCGTATCTTCTGTATGGCATCTGCCTCCCGCCACAAGGTCCTGATCCAGCAGATAGCCCGTGTACGCCCAGATGTCTTTGCCCGGACACTGCGCGCGCACTCTCCTTACAAACGGAAGAAGCGCAGCCTGATTTTCCGGCTCAAACGGATCGCCGCCCAGAAGCGTAATCCCCCTGATATATTCCGGCTGCATGGATGCAATCAGCGCATCCTCCACTTCTTTTGTAAACGGTTCCCCGTAAGAAAAAGCCCACGTCTCCGGCTGAAAACAACCTTTGCAGCGGTTTCTGCAACCCGAGACAAACAGTACGGTTCGGACACCGATTCCGTTCGCAATATCACAATATTTCACTGCAGAATAATTCATCCGGACTACCGCCTTTCACCCTGCTTTTTTTACCTTTATTATAATGATTATAATAAGGCATCCTGAAAATGTCAACTGAGACGACCTGTAAATTCAAAAAATTGTTGCTCGAAACGGCGAATTATGCTAAAATATGCACATGTTTGTGCACCTTTATGACAAAACATTTTCATTTTGAGGAGAGAATAGTTATGATTGATTTGATTACCAATGTAAATGATTTTATTAACGGCATTGTCTGGGGACCGGTCGGACTGTGCCTCCTGTTTATCGCAGGATTTCTGATGACAGCGCTCACAAAATTTTTCCAGATCAGCCATTTTAAACACTGGATGAAAAAGACCATCGGCGCGATTTTTTCCAACCGCCATATCACTGCCCACACCGGAAAAGAGGACCGGAGCATCAGCCAGTTTCAAAGCCTTTGTACGGCGCTTGCCGCAACAGTCGGGACCGGCAATATCGTCGGCGTGGCGGGAGCAATTATAAGCGGCGGTCCGGGCGCTGTCTTCTGGATGTGGGTGATGGCGTTTTTTGGCATGATGACCAACTATTCCGAAAATGTCCTTGGTATCTTCTATCGCCGCAAAAATTCACGCGGCGAGTGGAGCGGAGGCGCGATGTACTATCTGCGCGACGGGCTTGGCGCAAAACGCGGCTGTAAGAAGATCGGGGCGGCGCTTGCCGTACTGTTCAGCTGTTTTTGTATTCTCGCATCCTTTGGCATCGGCAATATGAGCCAGGTCAACTCCATCGCGGGAAATATGAACGCCGCGTTCCATATTCCAAACTGGATTACCGGGATTGGGCTTGTTCTCTTAAGCGCTCTTGTTATTTTAGGCGGATTAAAGCGCGTCGCCGCCGTCACCGAAAAACTGGTACCGACCATGGTCGTACTCTACATAATCGGCGGGCTTGCCATTATTGTCGGACATATCACAGCCGTACCTGCAGCATTCGCCGCTATTTTCAAGGGCGCTTTCGGCTTTCAGGCAGTGGGCGGCGGAATTGTAGGATACGGGATTAAAACGGCCCTGACGCTTGGTTTTAAACGCGGCGCGTTTTCCAACGAGGCAGGCCTTGGCTCCTCCGTTATGGTGCACTCCAATTCCAATGTAAAAGAACCTGTTCAGCAGGGTATGTGGGGCGTTTTTGAAGTGTTTATGGATACCATCGTCGTATGCACAATGACAGCGCTGATTATCCTTACTTCGGGCGCAGTGAATCTTGAGAATGGTACAATGATCAGTACTGCCGAAAACTCTACGCTCGTAGGCGAGGCGTTCGGAAATATGTTTGGCCCGATCGGCCCGATGTTTATCGCTGTCTCCATCCTGCTTTTCGCTTACTCAACGACACTTGGCTGGAGCCATTACGGAAGCAAGGCATTTGAATATCTGTTTGGAACAAAAGCCACAATCCTGTATAAGATTGTGTTTGTAATTATGATCTTCTTTGGCGCTACAATGAACCTGGAACTTGCATGGGATCTGTCCGATACGTTCAACGGCCTTATGATGATTCCGAACTTAATCGGCGTTCTTGCTTTAAGCGGAACAGTTGCAAAAATCACAAAAAACTATACGGCGCGCACATTCCACGGCTCAAAAGAAACGCCGATGTATTCGGCCTTTGAGGATATTCAGGCGGCGCAGATGGCTGATTCAAAACGGAGAAATGACAAATGCGAAAAATAGCTTTTTTTGATATTGACAACACGCTTACATCCGAAGTAGACGGCTCCATACCAAAAAGCGCCGTTCTTGCCATTCGCAAAGCAAGAGAAAACGGACATCTGATGTTTTTAAACACCGGGCGCTGCTTCCAGAATGTGGAACGGCGCTTCCGCGATGTCGGCTTTGACGGTTATGTCTGCGGCTGCGGTACAAATGTCTACTGCGACGTAAAAAGCATCTTCTATCTGGAGCAGACGCATGAAGTGACCATGCAGATCTTAAATATTGGAAAAGCGACCGATGTCGATCTTTTATTTGAATCGAAAAACTATGTCTGTTTCGATCTGACAAGGCCGCTTCATCATATGCATGCGATCCGACAGTATCACGAGTTTGTCGCACGCGGCTACGATATGCCGACAAATTTTGAACGTCCTGATTTCACCTGTGACAAATTTGTGATCTGGTTTCATGAGCCGGAACAGTTAAGCCTGTTTCGAAGCGTCAGTGACAGATGGTTCCAGTGCATTGACAGAAACGGAACTTTTCGTGAATTTATCCCCTATGGATGTTCGAAAGCAACCGGTCTGCAGATGGTTTTGGATTACTATGGAATTGCAAAAGAAAACGCCTACGCGTTTGGAGACAGCAACAATGATCTGCCGATGCTTTCTTACCTTCCAAACAGCATCGGCATGGGAAACGCGGCTCCGCCCTCTCTGCTTCAGAAAGTATCGTATGTCACGGAACGCGCCAGCAGAGACGGCGTGTATCTTGCCTTAAAACATTTTCATTTTATTTGATCAGAATATCTACCGTGTGCGCTCCCGCGCCCAATAATTCCGGCCTTTCACAGGTTGCAAGGTGATAAGCCAGAAACGATTCAAACGTTTCGTTATCCATCTTTCGCAGGGTCTGCCGCATGTAATTCGCAGGCCCGTCCGCGGAGATGATCTTCTCTCTCTTTAATCCGAGTTCATCGCTCAATCTTTTGATATCTTCAAGTCTTACATAGTCATAGAGGTCTTCTTCCCGGCTGATACAGTGAAAATCACCTGTAAGCCGCCCCTCTTTTTTACAGCGCGCCAGATTGTTTTCCCGAAACGCATAAGTGAGAACCGCATACTCATTCATACAATAGGCGGCAAATATCGCGCCTCCTGTTTTTGTGACACGCTTCGCTTCCGCAAGCGCTTTCCTTTTGTCCTCGAACGTAAATAAATGATACAGCGGCCCAAACAGCAGCGCAAGGTCAAACTGCCCGTCCGAAAACTTTGAAAGATTTAACGCATTGCCCTGCCTTGCTTTTACGCTGCTTCCCTTTGCTTTTAACCGCCCAAGGTTGTGCCGCACCAGCTCTACCGCCGTCACATCATAACCCTCATTGGCAAGCGGTATGCTGTAACGGCCCGTACCGGCCCCGATATCAATAATTTTCACATTCTCTTTTGCACCGAGCCGATTGAGATAGCGGTGAATATATTCCATCGAAGTGAGAAATTCGACCTGTCCATGTCTCGAATCCAGGCGCTTCTCCTCGTTAAATTTATTATAGTACTGTTCCAGTTCCGTCAATTTATTGATCCTCATCCGCCGTATTTAACAGAATCTTTATGATTTCCTGCACACTCCCCGCAATATAATCCGCTCCCGCCTGTTTTAATTCCTCACAGCTTCCATATCCGAACAGCACGCCAAGCGAATCAATCCCTGTTTTTTTTGCTCCGAAAATATCGTGTTCCCGATCGCCAACCATAATCACGGCGGACCGGTCTGTCACATGCAGCGATTCCAGCGCATATAAGATGACTTCATCCTTTTTTGTCCTCGTCCCGTCCAGTTTCGCCCCGGCCGTCACTTCAAAATAAGAATCCAGCGAAAAATGCGTCAGTATCTGCTGCGCAAACACTTCCGGTTTGGAGGTTGCAAGCGCAAGACGCCTGTTTTCACTGCGAAGCGCCATAAGCATCTGCGCAATGCCGTCATATACCTTATTCTCAAAGATACCCTTTTGCGTATAATACTCGCGGTAATATGCGACTGCTTCCTGCGCCTGCGCGCCGGAAAATCCGTAAAATTTTTCAAAGGATTCGATCAGAGGCGGGCCGATAAACCGGTATAACTGCCGCCTGTCCGCCGCCTCAATCCCAAATTTCTTCAGCGCATAACTCACCGAATTTGTAATCCCCTCGCCCGGATCCGTCAGCGTTCCGTCCAGGTCAAATAAAATAATTTCGTACATAAGACCTCACAATTTTTTCTCATATTTTAACATTAGTCTGTGATCCAGCACAAGTTCTTTTTCCAGCGCAAACCCCAACTTTTCTGCAAGCCGGACCGATCTCTCATTCCCCGGTGCAATGACGCAGCAAATCTGCGTAACTGAAAGCTTCTCTTTTGCATATGTTAAAATCGCCGTACACACTTCCGTTGCATATCCCTGGTTCTGCCAGGGGACGCCAATGACATAGCCCAGTTCCAACTCCCCGCCCAGTTCCTCTCTGCACTCCAATCCGGCGCGTCCGATCAGCTCGCCGGTTTCTCTGTGCCTGACAATCCACATGCCAAACCCGTAAAATCGATACATATTTTCAATGTACGCGCGCTGGTATTCCTTTTCTTTCTCATACTCATACAGCGGCTCAATATAATCGGTCATACCCTCGCCCGCATACAGTGAAAACAAATCGGGCAGCCATTCCATCGAAAATTCCTGCACGATACAGCGCTTCGTCTCTAAAATCTTCCAGGGCAGACGGTGATGTCTGGCATAGACGCGCTCCAGATATACCGGACCGATTTCATCAAATCCCTCCGCAAACAGATCCGCTTCCAGCGTTTTCCCATCCTCCCGCAAACAGGCATCCTGCCCCGGAATAAGACAGGCGACAGACGCGATATCATATGTGTTTGCAAGTGCAAGACAGCATGCTTCGGCTGTGACAAGCAGCGTTTCCTGCGGCGGATACTGTAAAAAATCATCCAAAAATGACTCCGCCGGTCTTTTTATTATTTTTGTCCCGCAAACCTCCCTGTCATAACAGCCGTACAGATAAAGGCACGGATCCGGTAAGCTTTCCAAAGATCCGCCGGCATTTTCTACGGCCAGAAAATTCTGCTCCAGAAGATGCGCCTGCTGCTCTGGCAGCCCGATTGCCAGAATATAATTTAATTTCCTGTTCTCTCCCATCATTACCGCCTTTTTTTCCAGTCAGTATCACGATAGCACGGCGGTTGTTTATTGTCAATCCTGTCCAAACGATAAACAGCTCTGACGCTCTTTCGATAATTTCAGATCATTCATTTATCATTTGTCTTTACTATCGCGCCATTTTCCGTTAAAATATAGAAAAACAGGATCTCCGGTATAAACATGCGTCCTGTGACGCCCTGTAAAAATTGATCCGGAATCCGGAAAAGAGGAATGTATGGCAAATCCAGTTGTAACAATTACACTCAAAGACGGAGGCTCTGTCAAAGCGGAGCTTTATCCTGAAATCGCCCCCAACACGGTTCATAATTTTATCAGCCTGATTCAGAAAAAATTTTATGACGGGCTGATTTTCCATCGCGTCATCAAAGGCTTTATGATTCAGGGCGGTTGTCCGGACGGCAACGGTATGGGCGGCCCGGGTTACGGGATCAAAGGCGAATTCGCACAAAACGGTTTTTCGAATGATTTAAAACATACCGCAGGCGTATTGTCCATGGCAAGGGCGGCACATCCCGATTCCGCAGGCTCGCAGTTTTTTATCATGCACAAAGACAGTCCGCACCTTGACGGCGCATATGCGGCGTTTGGGAAAGTCATTGAGGGTATGGATGTGGTCAATAAGATTGCTGAGACAGTAACTGATTATGCGGACAGACCGCTGGAAGATCAGGTGATGGAAAGCGTTACGGTTGATACGTTTGGGGTGGAGTATCCCGAACCTGAGAAACTCTAATGAGTTTCTCAGGAAAAGAGGGTGTAATCCATTTTGTGTTTTGAACTTTGCTCCTGATGAATCTTCACTTCACTAAAATATCCAGATAGCCAGGCCCATTTTAAAATTACATTACAAAAATTTTTTCCTTTCTGTGCCACAGTCCTAAATTCCTTTATCAGTGTGACATTTGCCAGTCCAAAGTCAATCAGAGGCTGGAACCTCTGTGTGACAGTATCACCCATTGCCGCCAGACCTACGTTAATAAACAGAATGGCAAGACTTACCCCCACTGTACCCATCTGGTTTTTCATTCGTGATGAAATAAATCCGATGATACAGTAACAGATGCAGCCAATATACTGAGCAGCTTTGCTGTGACAATTTTGCGTCTGCCGCTTCTGGAGCTTAAAATCAGATGGTCCATGCCAGTTGAGCATTCCACGGCAAATACCGGAGCAATGATAAACGTCAGCGGGATAAACAACAAAAACTGCATCATATGTTCGCCCCAGTTGACAAACAGATTCTCCCACAGCAGGATATTTGCAAATTCCAGTTCCTGCGCCGTTCGGCCCAAGCAGCCCATAAACTCCCGTTCCCATTGTGACACAAATGCCTTTCAGAACCTTCTTGTCCTTATAGCTTTTTTGTATATTTTCAAATTGCACTTCCATAAATGCTTCCTTTTTGTATTTATCCTGGCGCTCCGCCTCCCCGCATTGCCCTTGCCACTTTTACCGTGGAAAAATCTGCCTGATTAAACTTTCCAACACTCAATGCAAAGAAAACCGTTCCGA
>CAMUHN010000075.1 GCA_947088675.1 uncultured Roseburia sp. | reverse complement strand
TCCGCAAGGTTGCTGACATAGATTGTGCTGTAGATATCCTGCAGCAGCAAAACAGTACAGGGAAACATATGCGGCTGTACAATAATTGCAGATTGTATGTCAAAAAATACAATTTAAGTGTCCGATTTTTGTTGATTAGTGCACCGGTTTTTGTTTACACACAAAAGAGGCTGTCGGTATGGACCGACAGCCTCTTTTACTTTGTCCTTTCGGCCTGTTTCATGTGTTTCACAGATTTTACAGAATATTTTGTGCAAAATAAATAAAAATTCATTGCAAAACAGGAGGATGTTTGTTATAATTTATTATATATTTCTTTTTTAAAAGGGGTGCTTTGTGCAAACAGAAGCAAAAAGGAGATGAAAATTAAGGTGTTGGAGACAAAATCTGCAACACGAAAAAGGAGGGGTTTTTATGGTGAAGAAAATGTTGGCGTACATACTGGCGGCTGCTATGACGATGACCGGTATTGTACAGACAGACGTGACGGCATTTGGACAAAATGCGGCGGATGATGCCACGGAAAGGAGCGATGAAAGTGCAGAGTCAGGCATGGCTGTGACTGATAATGCAAAAGCCGGGGAACCGGACAACGAAAGCTATCAGCAGATCACGCGGGAGACGTCCACATTTGTTTTCGGTACGGATGTGACGGATAAAAGCGCTTATTCCCAGTCGACCGGCAGTGGTTTTTCACGTGTGGAGTTCCCGAACGATGCAGTCGGATGGGATGGCGGCGGAAGCGGAAAAGGTGTTTATCATCCGAGAGAGGCTGTGAGGACAGAAGGAGATACGGTCTATGTTGCGGCGGCGGAAAGTGCGCTTGCCATCTCTTCGAGGGTGTGGACGGAAAAAGAAAGCACAGGTTATGGTGTCTATACATACGAAGAAACCGATACATTTGATCTGGACTGCGCGAGCGCTGATTATGAGATCACGGTAGAGTTTGTAAACCCCGGATCTGCACCGTATACGGCATATGTAGGGGCGGAGGATATCGCCAGGGGGTATGATTATAAAGAGGATTCCAATAAGAATAAAGTTCCTGTAACAAATGTCACGGTTGCTGCAGGAGAGACAAAGCCGGTTACAGTAAATGCATGTGTCTATGACGGTCAGCTGAATCTGAAGTTTCTTGCCGCGAGCGATGCTGCGTCAAGAGCGGAAGCAGCCAGACAGACGGTATATGTTTCCAAAGTGACCGTGACGAGAAAAGCGACGGAAGAAGCCGGGGCAAAACCGACCATCTATCTTGTCAGTGATTCTACCGTACAGTCCTACACAGACTATTATGCGCCGCAGACCGGATGGGGCGAAGTGCTCTGTGAGTATTTCGGGGCGCAGAATTATAAGGAAACGGCAAAAGAATGCGTGAACAGTGTACGCCATGAATCTCAGGTCTATGAGACGGAGCATGTGATTATTGAGAACCGTGCGCTTGGCGGCCGTTCGTCTGCTTCCTTTATACGGGAGGGACTGTTGGATGATGTGCTCGAAGATGTAAAACCGGGCGATTATATGTTTGTCCAGTTTGGGCATAACGACAACACTCCGTCAAGGCCAAACCGCTATGTGGCGCCTGCAGATTTTGGAAAATGGATGCAGGTGTATGTAAACGGCGCGAAACAAAGAGGCGTAACGCCGGTGCTTGTGACGCCGGTAGCGCGTTACGATTATTCGAAAAATCCGGACGGTTCGCTAAAGACATTTAACAGCGGGTTTGCCAGCTATGGCGCTGTGATGAAAGAGATTTCAGCCAAACAGGATATTCCGCTGATTGACCTGACGGCACGCACGATTGCAGTGTGCAACAAATACGGTATCGAGGGGAGTAAGAAACTGTTTCTTCATGTTGCTGCGGGAATATACGAAGGGCAGTATAAGAACGGTGCGACGGATAATACGCATTTACAGGTACTCGGTGCGAGAGAGTTTTCCAAATGCGTGGCGCAGGGGTTAAAGGCAGCCAAACATCCGGCGCTCTCTGCAATTTCACAGTATGTGGATGTGGAAATGCCTCCAAAAGCGCCAGCAAATGTGCATTGTGTCAGTCCGTCCGAGGGAGAGACAACACTGCAGCATTCCGTTACAATTGCATGGGACGCTTCGGAAAACGCAGAGAGTTATATCGTTTACAAACGCTCAGCAAAAGGCGAATTTGAAAAAATAGCAGAGGTAAACACGACCTCTTATACTGACAATCATGATATTGCGACAAATATTCATCATTATTATACAGTTGCAGCAGTCAATTCCGTTGGTGTCGGCGAGCAGTCGGATGTCTGCGAAACGCCGATTGCAGGTTCCATAACGCATGGAAGCAGGGAGACGTACAGCGACAGGGCGCTGACCGGTATTGATCTTGCAGGCGGCAAGGGAGCCAAAACGCTTGTGTCCGCTACAGATGCAAACGGAAAAGAATATACTTCCGGCGTATACTTAAGCTGGAGAAGCTACGCGGCAGATTTTAATGCCCAGAATCAGCTGGAAACAACGTTTGACATATACAGGGGTGAGACAAAGATCGCTTCGGGGATCCGGGTGACGAACCTGATTGATCCGTCGGGAAGTAAAAACGATACTTATAAGGTGGTTGGAAGCAACGACGAAGCGATTGGGGTAACAGCAAAAGAAATCAGACCATGGGATAAACAGTATCTTGAATTCAGCCTGTATGCTCCGGCGGATGCGACAATGCCGGATCAGTCAAAATGTAATTACAGTGCAAATGATATGTCGGTTGGCGATGTGGACGGCGACGGCGTATTAGAGCTGATTGTAAAATGGTATCCCTCCAATGCAAAGGATAATTCCAAGACAGGATTTACAGGCAATACGATTTTGGATACATATAAAATTGATTGTTCCACAGGGACGGCAGCTTTGCTGACCCGTATTGACATGGGGGTCAATATTCGCTCCGGGGCTCACTATACGCAGTTCCAGGTATGGGATTTTGACGGCGATGGAAAGGCAGAGCTTGCTGTCAAGACATCTGACGGTACGACGACTTATAAGAGCGCGGACGGAACAGATAAAACGTTGCAAAAAGTAACGCATGCAGGGGCCGTAGATACGGATGCACTTCCGGTAGGAACGCATCAGACAGCGGCGCAATATGATTACCGCAATAAGGACGGTGTGATTATTACCGGTAAGGAGTATTTTTCAATCTTTAATCTGGATGACGGTACAAAAACGGCAGAAGAGATTGATTATGTGACGGCGCGCGGCGATGTGGCAGGCGACAAGACTCTCTGGGACGACAACTGGGGGAACCGTTCCGAGCGTTATCTCTCCGCAGTGGCATATTTAGACGGGGAGAATCCCTATGCCGTGTTCTGCCGCGGGTATTATGCGAGGACAACACTGACCGCATATTACTACGACAGGGCGGACGGGAAGATTAAGATCCACTGGAACTTTGATACCGATAAGGATGGAAGCGCTTATCGTTCGCAGGGAAATCACGGTATTTCTGTCAATGATGTGGACGGCGACGGAAAAGACGAGATTATATATGGCTCTCTGACGATTGACCACAATGGTACGGCATTGTATACGACATCTCTTGGGCATGGGGACGCCATGCATGTATCCGACTGGATGCCATGGCGCGACGGACTGGAGATCATGGCTGTCCATGAAGAAGGCAACGCGAAGTATAAAGCGGAAATTCATGACGCGGCCACGGGTGAAATTCTGATGGGATATTGGATTAAAGAGGATACCGGGCGAGGCGCAGCGGCCGATATCGACCCGACGTCTCCCGGCGCAGAGTGGTGGACCATTGCAAAACCGGGATATAATGGCAAGCCGGCATGGGATTCTCTGGATGGCGCCGTTATGTCTTCGACCTCGACATTGGAAGAGACGGTAATACTTGCAGATGTGAACCCGCCTGCAAACTTTACGCTTTTCTGGGATGGAGATCTGTTAAGCGAGATTCAGGATCATAACTTTATTGAGCCGGATCTGTATATTCCGGTCGGGACGAATATTCTGAAATGGAATTATGAGGAAAGTAAAACAGAAGAATTGTTGTATTCCGAGGAAATATGGTCCAATAACGGTACGAAAGGAAATATGGGACTGGTAGCTGATATTCTTGGCGACTGGCGTGAGGAGATTATTACAAGGACAACAGACGCTGTGAATGCAGATGGCAGTTATGTTGATTCCAACAATAAGATCCGCGTCTATATGACGACGATTCAGACAGACTATGTCGTTCCGTGCCTGCTTGAAAACCTTGCTTACAGAGAAGGAGTTGCATGGCAGAATGTAGCTTATAATCAGCCGGCAAATCTGGATTACTTATTGTCCGAAGATCTGATTACCGCACAGCTTACGGCGATTGACAGTGATGCAAAGGAGACAAAGATTGGGTTTACCGCAGCCAACGACGGTAAGTATGGCCATAAGATCGTGGGCTACCGTATTTACAGAGCAGATGTGGATGCGCAGGGAAAAGCCGGCGCATATGCAAAGACAGAAGAGCTTTCATTGGATCAGCTTACAGCGGCAGAGCCGGGGGCGCAGTATGATTATGTATATACGGATACGGCAGTAGAT
Organism: uncultured Roseburia sp.; assembly: GCA_947088675.1. Lineage (GTDB taxonomy): Bacteria > Bacillota > Clostridia > Lachnospirales > Lachnospiraceae > Roseburia. Next base: position 8,306 of record CAMUHN010000075.1, on the reverse strand, counting down.
TACAATAAGAAATACAGTTACAGGATTGCGGCTGTTGTGGAAGCGCAGGGTGTTGTTGCAGGAGACAACGGAACGGCAGGTCAGACGGTAACGAGGGATTCCTGTCTTTCGAGAGCGGTCGTGGCTGACACGCCGGTAGATATTGCTTCTGTCGATCCGATTGCATTGGAGGATCTGGTGCAGGGGACGCCATGCGGGAGTGTTGCGGATTTATTGCCGGAGACGGTAAAGGTGACAGATAAAGCCGGCAACAAAACAGATGCAAAAGTCACCTGGGACGTATCGGGCGTTAACCTTGCGGAGGTTGGCACTTATGATGTGAAAGCCAAAGTAAAAGGGTATGAGCAGGAAATAAGCGCGACACTTCGTGTAATCGCAAATGTGATGACGGATCAGAGCATCAGAGAAATTAATATAGTAAAAGATAAGACGGAGTTATACGAAGTACTTCCGAAGACGATGACGCTGACGTTCTTAAATGGCATAAAAGAAGAAGTAACAGTTTCATGGGATAAGGAGAGCGTAGAAAAGATTGATACTTCTGTGGTTGGCGCTTCCTATGAAGTGACAGGTACCTGGAAGAATGACGGGATTATCGCATCGGATCGGACGATTACAATAACAGCAAAGATTGTAACGAATTTTATTATTTCTGTAGAACCGGTCAGTGTGGATGTGGAAACCGGCACGGGCGATCTTTTGGCAGTGCTTCCGAAGACTGTGATGGCAACCTGTCAAAACGGAGAGCAGCGGCAGGCAGAGATTGCATGGTCGCAGGAGGACCTTGCAAAAGTGGATACGACGAAGCCGGGTACTTATGAAGTTGCTTTTACGGCAGAGGGGTTTGAAGAAGTTCTAAAAGCGACAATTCACGTTTTGTATCCGACCCTGTATAAGTTTGATTTCGGTATCAATGAAAGCCTGACAGATGAGGGATGGATTCCGATTACAATGAATCCAAAGAAAGGCACTAAGACAATAGAGCAGCTTGGCCTAACTTATTCGGATGAAAAAGGCTATGGTTTTATGGACGGTACAGCAGTGATAGAGGGACGTACCGAGACGGGTTATACGCAGGAGGGCATTTACTCCAAAAATATTTATCAGGATTTTGCAATTCCGGGCAAAGGCAATACGTTTGCGGTAAAAGTGCCAAACGGCAGATATCAGGTACTGATCATGTCCGGAAGTCAGGACAAGGCAAGGAACACAATTACGGGAACGCTTGAGGGTACTGTTGACGTCAATGTAAGTTCAGATTCCAAGACATATACAGTAGGAACTTTTGAAGTGGATGTCGAGGACGGTCGTCTTGATTTCACATGGACAGGGGACAACGGCCGAACCAATATGATGATTGTCAGACGAATGGCAAGCATGACGCTGTCAGAACAGACAGCAAAACTTTATCAGGATGAGACGCTGCAACTGTCTGTTTCCTATTTCCGCGACGAGTATAATCCGGAGGAAACGGCAGAAGGCGCTGTATGGGCATCTGACAATGAAAGTGTGGCTACAGTTGATGAGAACGGTCTTGTAAAACCGGTTGCACCTGGCACAGCGGTAATCACGGCGTCGAAGAATGCTGTCACGGCATCCTGTATCGTGACAGTAGTTCCAGGATCAGGAGGAGACAACAACCCGCCGGGAGGAGGAGATAATAATCCGCCGGCAGGAGACAACAACCCGCCGGCAGGAGGAGACAATAATCCGCCGACAGGAGACAACAACCCGCCGGCAGGAGGAGACAATAATCCGCCGGCAGGAGACAACAACCCGCCGGCAGGAGACAACCAGACGCCGGGAAGCAGCCTTACAGAGGAACAGAAAAAACAGGTAGAGACGCTGACGAAAAAACTGGGTGTTTCGGAGGAGACGGCAGTTAAAATCCAGGCGTTAGGAGAACAGTATGACGTACCGGAACAGACGCTTCTGATCAGTGACAAAACCATTACAGGACAAAAATCAGAGGCGGATATCAAGGGTTCGACGTTTGCGCTTCTGCAGGCGCGCGTATCAAAAACCACGAATACGCAGATTACGCTTAAGTGGACCAAAGTAAAGGGTGCGGACGGATATCTGATCTATGGGAACAAGTGCGGCAAATCAAGTAAGTACAAACTGATTAAGACGATTAAGAAGAACAGCGTCACTTCTTTTACGCAGAAGAAATTAAAGAAAGGAACTTTCTATAAGTACATTGTTCGTGCATACAAAGAAGTAGACGGCCATAAGATTACGCTGGCAGCGTCGAAGACGATCCATTTTGTGACGAACGGCGGCAAAAACGGAAATGAGAAGTCTGTCAGGGTAAACAAGACAAAAGTGAGCCTGAAAAAAGGAAAGAGTTTTACCATTAAGGCGTCGGCAGTAAAAGGTTCGAAAAAAATGGTATCGCACAGAAAGATCAGTTACGAGTCAGCCAATCCGAAGATTGCAAAAGTGACGGCAAAAGGAAAGATCACGGCAATAGCAAAAGGTACATGTACCATCTATGTATATTCGCAGAGCGGATTATTCAAAAAAATCACAGTTACAGTCAAATAGCTGTGGAACAGGTTTTTGTTTACACAAAAATGCCATACCCCTGTTGTAATAACGGGGTATGGCGTTTTTTCGTGACAGTTACCGTAAATTTTTGTCTTTTTTTCAGGAATGCTTGTCATACGCGTGTTTTTTTTGCTATGATGAAAAGGAAAAAATTGCAAAGAGAGGATAATATGGGAGTGAAACGAAAAAGCGGCGGAAAGATAAAAAGAAGCATAGGCATTACCCTGATCGGAGGTTTTCTGATCCCGGTATTGATGATCGTAGTTTTGGGCGTCGTTTCTTATCAGACAGCTTCAAAAACAATGATGCGCAAGTACGAGGAGTCTTCCCTGCATACAATCTCCGCACTGAGCCTTTATGGCGGTACTCTGGTTGCGGGAATTGAAACCAGGGCAATGGAACAGATTGTGAACAGCGAAATGAAAAATTATTATGAAAATTATGCCGACAATACAGATGAAAAATGGATTGAAGTATACAGTAAAGCGAAGTCGGCGCTGTCGCAAATGAAGAATAATATGGATTCGATTGATAATATTTATACAATTCCGGAGAGCGGTTCGCAGATTCATTCACTGGAACGCGATCTGCCCGATACAGTATATCAGGATTTCAAAGAATCGGAGATTGGCGTCTGGTTTGCGGATCATACGTCAAAGAAAAACGGATGGTTTGGACGCCATTCGTCAATTGACGCGGCGCGTGAAAGAAATGGAGAAGATTATGCATTTACTTATGTACAGCGTTTTGTAAACAGGGATACCTATGTTGTGTTCGACTGGGCGATGAAATCGGCGGAAGAAATGTTATACCATATCAATTTCGGGGAGAACAGTATCTGCGCGCTTGTCTCAGATGACGGCAGGGAGGTTTCCCGTATCTTTAAGGAAAATGAGGCTCAGAAGCTGATTCCGGAAAAAATAGAAAGCGCTCTCTTTACGGAGCAGGGTTTTTATCGTCTGGCGCAGGAGGCAGGCGAGTGCGGAAGCGCTGATGTGACGTGGAACGGGAGCCCATATCTCTTTGTATTTGCGCCGCTTGGAAATTCTCCGATCATGCTTTGCGCATTGATACCAAGAGCGAATATTATTGCAGAAATGGCAAATATTAGAAACCTTACAATTGTGATTGTAATGATTGCCGTAATTGTAGCGCTCCTTGTCGGAACCATGATCTCAGGGGGAATCAGTCGTGCTGTCAGCGGAATCAACAGGACGCTTGGAAAAGTAGCGGAAGGAGATATGACGCAGCAGTTTGCGGTCAGGCGCAAGGATGAATTTGGCGTACTGGGAACGGCGCTGAATAATACGATCTGTAAGATTCGTCTGCTCTTTACAGAGATGAAAGCGTTCGGCGGAAATGTCAACCGAATGGCAGAGGGGACAACAGAGAAGACAGAAGCTATAAACAGCGCTTTGCGCGATATTTTATCCGGAGTGGAAGAAGTTGCGGACAGTATGCACACTCAGGCGGAGTATACAGACGAGAGCAACGAACGGATGCAGGCGTTTGCAAGACGGCTGGAGCATATCTATACAGAAACATCAGCTATGTCGGGGGCGATTTCAGACGCGTCAGAGGCAATCCAAAAGGGGCGTGTGATCGTACATAATCTTGGAAGAGAATCCGAGGCCACAACTGATATTTTAAGACTGCTCGTGGAAAATGCCAACGGCGTGCAGCATAATTCAACAGAAATCGAGGGCATTATTGATACCATCAACGGAATTGCAGAGCAGACAAACCTGCTTTCCCTGAATGCATCCATTGAGGCAGCAAGGGCCGGGGAACAGGGCCGTGGTTTTTCGGTGGTAGCAGACGAGATCCGTAATCTTGCGGAGTCATCGTCGAAAGCGGCAGGGGAAGTACAGCAGATTCTTGCGAAAATGTCTGTCATGACAGCAAAAACAATGTCTTCCGCCAAAGAGACAGAGGAAATTGTGACAAAACAGACCGCGCTGTTAAATGAGACGATTGCGATTTTTGGTTTGATTGAGCAGAAAGTCAGAAATCTTGTGTCAGGGCTTGAACTGGTTGTGGGAGGTATGAACGAGATCCATACAGATAAAGACGAAATTCAGAATTCAGTTCAAAAAATCTGCGAAAAAGCCGAACAGGCGGCAGTTTCGGCACAGGAAATGACATCCTCCTTAAATGAGCAGGCCGATGTGATGGAAGAGCTTGCAAAAAATATGGAGTATCTGAGGGAGGAAATTATCACATTGGAAAAATCAATGGATCATTTTACAATTGAGTAATCCGGGCGTAAATTGTGAACCGGCATTGTGTGAACAGTAATACGCATAGCTGACAGAGTTATGAGAAATACTAGTTTATCAAAGCGTTTCTTTATGAAAAACAGATCGAAAACATGCATCGGGTTTTCTGCAAAAATTAAAAAAATATAAATTCAGATAATTTGCCAAATAAAGTATTGACAAAGAAAACCAATGGTGATATCTTAAGTGCATAAAGATATTAGCACTCCACAACGCTGAGTGCTAACAAAAACAAAACCGGAGCATACGGATGGACGAATTTGAATTAGACGATCGAAAAACTAAAATTTTAAATGCGATTATCCGAAATTACTTAAAAACCGGGGAGCCGGTTGGTTCGCGGACAATTTCCAAATATACGGATCTGAATTTAAGTTCCGCGACGATACGCAATGAGATGGCGGACCTGGAGGAACTGGGGTATATTGTTCAGCCGCATACCTCCGCAGGACGTATACCGTCTGATAAGGGATACCGTTTTTATGTGGATCACCTGATGGCGGAGAAAGACAGGGAAGTCGATGAGATGAAACAGTTTGTTATCGAACATACTGAAAAAGTCGATCATCTGCTGCAGCAGGCGGCCAGAATTCTGGCATCCAATACCAATTATGCGACGATGGTCACGGCTCCCTCTTATCAGGGCAATAAGTTTAAGTTTATTCAGCTTTCCTGTGTAGATGAGGGACAGATCCTCGCAGTGATTGTCACGGACGGCAATCTTGTCAAGAACAAGATTATTCCGGTATCCGGTCCGATTGACAATGAGACAATGTTAAAGCTCAATATTGTCTTAAATTCCACATTAAACGGCCTGACGTTAGCGGAGATCAACCTTGGCACAATTGCAAGGCTGAAAGAACAGGCAGGGATCCACAGTGATATCATCGGAGAGGTGCTTGACACATTGTCCGAGATGATGCTGCAGGAGGACGATATTCGCGTCTATACCAGCGGTACAACAAATTTCTTCAAATATCCGGAGTTGAGTGATACCGGAAAGGCAAGTGAACTGATCTCCACATTTGAGGAAAAGCAGCAGCTGGCCAGTCTCGTAACGGAGAACCTGCTGGACGAAAACAGTACCGGCATTCAGGTCTATATTGGCAATGAGAGCCCGATCCAGACGATGAAAGACTGCAGTGTGGTGACAGCCGTTTATGAACTGGGAGAAGGCGTTCGGGGCACAATTGGGATCGTAGGACCAAAGCGGATGGATTATGAGAAAGTTATGGATAACCTGAAAGTATTAAAAAATTCACTGGACGGAATTTTAAACAAGCCAAAGGGCAAGACATAGATGGAGGATGAAAATGGAGGAAAACAACGAAATTTTAGAGGAAAATAATCCGGAAGAAGAAACGGAAAAAGAAAGCGCCGATTCGTGCGAACAGACGGATGAAAATCCGCAGCAGGAGGAGAGAGCGGCGGGCGATCAGGAAGAGACAGAGGAACCTGAGGAAGGCGACGAACAAAAAGAAGGTTCTATAAAAGGATTCTTTAAAAAGAAGAAAGACAAAAAAGAGGAACAGATTGAGGAATTAAACGATCGGGTAAAACGCCAGATGGCTGAATTTGAAAATTTCCGCAAACGCTCGGAAAAAGAAAAAATGCAGATGTACGACATGGGGGCAAAGTCCATGATTGAAAAAGTGCTTCCGGTGATTGACAATTTTGAGCGCGGTCTTGCGGCGGTGCCGGAAGAACAGAAAGAGGATGCATTTGTCACCGGCATGGATAAGATCTATAAACAGCTGCTCACCGAACTGGAAACAGTCGGCGTTAAGCCGATTGAGGCGGTCGGGGCGCCGTTCGATCCCGAATATCATAATGCGGTCATGCAGGTGGAGAGCAATGAGTACGAATCCGGCATCATAGCGCAGGAACTGCAGAAAGGGTATCTGTATAAGGATTCGGTTGTTCGGCACAGTATGGTTGCCGTAGTGTCTTAGACAAACTATTTTTTATCTGACAGGAAAGCCCCTGTTACTATGAAATGTTGAAGTCTGAACTTTCCTATAAGATAAAAAGCCCTCCGGGCAGGATGCGCACTCGTGCGAAAGGAAGATGGTCGCTAAAGCGGCCGCATTCGGCAGCGCCATACATGGCGCAGCAAAGTGTGCAATCCCCTCAAGACTGAGGGGTTAAAGGAGTTGAAGTGGGCTTGCCCACTTTGTTCTAGAAATAAAGCAAACAATTTCAATGATGAGTAGGAGGAATATATCATGGGAAAAATTATCGGTATTGATCTGGGAACAACAAACAGCTGCGTAGCAGTTATGGAGGGCGGAAAGCCGACTGTGATTGCAAATCAGGAGGGAGCAAGGACAACGCCTTCGATTGTGGCTTTTACAAAGAGCGGCGAGCGTCTTGTCGGCGAGCCCGCAAAACGACAGGCAGTGACAAATGCGGAAAAGACGATTGCATCGATTAAACGTCATATGGGTTCGGACTATAAAGTGGCGATTGATGACAAATCATTTTCACCGCAGCAGATATCCGCAATGGTATTACAGAAATTAAAAGCAGATGCGGAGAGCTATCTTGGCGAGAAAGTGACCGAAGCAGTGATTACGGTTCCGGCGTATTTTAACGATGCGCAGCGGCAGGCGACAAAGGATGCCGGCAAGATTGCGGGGCTTGATGTGAAACGTATCATTAATGAGCCGACAGCAGCGGCATTGGCTTACGGCCTTGACAACGAAAAAGAGCAGAAGATCATGGTATATGACCTTGGCGGCGGTACGTTTGACGTTTCCATTATTGAAATCGGCGACGGTGTTATCGAGGTTCTTGCAACCAACGGCGATACCCACCTTGGCGGCGACGACTTTGATAACAAGCTGACAGACTGGATGATTAGCGAATTTAAGAAGGCGGAGGGCGTTGATTTGTCAAACGACAAGATGGCCCTGCAGAGACTTCGCGAGGCCGCTGAGAAGGCAAAGAAAGAGCTGTCCTCGGCAACAACGACAAACATCAACCTTCCTTTCATTACGGCTACGGCGGAAGGCCCCAAGCACTTTGACATGAACCTGTCCAGAGCAAAATTTGACGAGCTGACCCACGACCTGGTTGAAAAGACAGCCATTCCGGTTCAGAACGCAATGAAGGACGCCGGACTTACAAACGGGGATTTGGGCCAGGTGCTTCTGGTTGGCGGTTCCACACGTATTCCTGCGGTACAGGATAAGGTAAGGCAGCTTACGGGACATGAGCCCAGCAAGAGCCTGAATCCTGACGAGTGCGTGGCTTTGGGCGCTTCCATTCAGGGCGGTAAGCTGGCAGGCGACGCCGGTGCAGGTGAAATCCTTCTTCTGGACGTTACTCCGCTTTCACTGTCCATCGAGACCATGGGCGGAATTGCAACCAGACTGATTGAGAGGAACACAACCATCCCTACAAAGAAGAGCCAGATTTTCTCCACGGCGGCAGATAATCAGACAGCGGTTGACATTAACGTGCTGCAGGGCGAGA
>CAMUHN010000074.1 GCA_947088675.1 uncultured Roseburia sp. | reverse complement strand
CTTCTCAAGGCTCTTATACATGTCCGACTGGATTTCGCCGAGTACGTCACGCATCCTGCCAAGGTGCCCCCTAAATTCCTGCGTTTCCATACCCTCAAACTCTTTCGGGACATTGCTGAAATTAAAGCCCTTAGTGTCCACGCCGTAGCGGGAGCTTACCATATGAGTAATCCGTGAAATCGAAAGCCCGAAAGGATATGTACTCTCCGAGGAAGAAATCAGCGTAACTATCAGTGAGGTTGCTAAAATAAATCACTGCCTAAAGGCAAACAATATTCTGTTTTCAAAAAACAATTTTTTAATTCATCAACAACCCTTATCACAAAAATCTATATCATATCTTGTTCCATGTGAGAATAAAACACCGTCCGTCAATTCAATGCGAAGAATACAAGTATTTTCATCATCAAAATTATTGTGTCCATTGTCAATCCACTCCTTAAAAGCCTCTCTTAGTTTCCTGGCAATGTTTCTATTTTTGTCTGCGCAAAACCAACCTAAGTTTACTCCTTTTCCATGTGCAGTAAACCAGTCGCCGCTGATTGCCACGTATGGACTTTTTTCTATTTGTTTCATTTTATTGGAAAGTGCATATGTAATCACATAGAATGAACTATCTTCATAAAATCCATTCACATTACGGACATATGGCATTCCGTCTTGTACCGTTGCCAGAGCAATTATGTTGTCCTTGTTAAATCGCTCGTTCAGTATTTTCTCTGTTTCCAAAGTTAGTTTTTGCATTTTAATCCTCCATGTTTAATAAATACTAATTTCATCAATAATCAATTTGAAAATGGCAAGAAACATTTCTGTTTCGTCAAAAAATTTTTGTTTTAGCAAAGGATATTTGTTCATCATTTCGTCCCTGATCATAATGGAATTTTCAACTTCCGCTTTTCCATTAACTCTTATCCATTTGCGTGTATTCACATTATAGCTTGCTATTTCAATCTGTGGATTTCCGACTAAATCAGAATAAACATTTTTCCGCTTATCTGTAGCAATATATAACGCCTTTTTATTTGAATAAATCATACCAAAAGGTCTTAATCTTGGCTGGTTATTAAATGATGTTGCCAAAAAGAAATATCCACACTCGCATATAAACTTATAGCAATTATCAATAGATACATCCATACTGTTTTCTGCATTTTCCTGAATATCTTCATTTAACAGAAAATCCGTACTGCATTCAAATAATTTGCTTAATTTAATAAGTTTGTCCGTTTCAGGAAAACTTAGATCAGTTTCCCATCTTGAAACAGACTGACGGGATACATTTAATATTTCAGACAATTTTTCTTGTGTAATACCTTTTTTCTCACGTAGCAACGCTAATTTTTCGCCTGTTGTCATTTTCTCACCTATTATATCTTTTTATTAACAATATGTATAGCAAGTTACGATTGCTGAATGTAAACTTTTGAGTGCTTTTCAATATCTTTGTCAAACTACACAATGTGGATATTTTACCACAACAACACACACAATTCCATTAAATTTTGCTTAATCGCCCTTTGCCTTATTGTTTGCAATCATCTGCCTTGGCCGTACCCTTTGCCCGGTGCTGACTGTCCTCGGTTTGCAGTAGCTTACGTGTGATTTCGGAAAGGAATGGGAAAGTTTCATAATGTCATATCCCCCTTTCCTTTGCTGTGCGTTCTGTGCTGTTTTCCCCCGGCAACTGTCGGCTGTTTTGCCTGTTCCTTTGCCTGGCTAACCTTGTCTTTATGGAATGGTCACGCTCGGTCAGTTCGGTTTCTTTATGGGGTATCTCGATTTTTCCGATATAGTTTAAGAATATCTCCACTTTCTGCATTGTCTGTTTCAAGGCTGTTTTCCAGTTCCGCAAGCTCGCTTTTATCGTCATTTAGCATTGTGTCCTCCCGTTTGTGGGAAGCGGAAACGCCGCTGCGGGGATCACCTGCTATTCTTTTTCGTCTGCGATTATGTCCTGCATGGCTTCGCCAAAGTCTGCCGTAAAGGAAAAAATGAAATATTCCAAAACGGCTGGGTCTGCGTCCATAGGCTCGGCTTTCTCCGAAAAAAGCAAGCCCATAAGCCGGTCGAACATTTTTATGATTTTGAACAGCTTCCCCCCCGTCGGCGGAGGTGCTCATGGTAACAAGAATGTCCGTAAGGCAATTTATGGTTTCCGTGTCGCCGCCTGTCGTCACCCAGACCATTTCCGCGAATGACTGCGTGACTGCCCCGACTACAAGTTTTACCTTATCCTTGCTGATTTCGCCGGACGGGGTTATAATACCCATAAGTGCGAACCTAAAAAAATTGCCTGAAAAATATGATTTATATGAAATCCTGCATTACCTGTTACCATCATTCTTTCCAGAACCAGACAAGTCTGGTCCTGGAAAGCCAAAAAATGTATTTCTGGTGGATGCTTCTGTTGTCCGCCAGAATGGGAAAAAGCAGGAACAGCAGCGTATACATATGTGTTATTCTCTGGACCATGACCGTATGTATGAAGTAAAAGTTACAGATAAACATACAGCAGAATCCCTTACGCATTTTAGGGTTGACAATAAAGATACAGAAAAAAGGAACCTTTTACAATTTAAAATGTAAAAGATTCCTTAAGTTAATGACATTTTGATTTTAAGCCATTCGTGCAAGATGTTATAAACATCTACGGGGGCTTATAAGAAGATTTTCCGCTATGAAATCAATATAAAAGAAGTTTTAAATTTTTGATCATGATAAATCCCCTGAAGTATATACCGCCAGTTTATTGCCAGTATCAATCGACAGAATTTTTCGGATGCTGACTGGCAATGAAATCTGTCCCTGGGAAGGACCTGCAATAATTGTTTACTCATTTGTTTATGCCCCTTTCAAGTAAGAATTTCTTACTTATCTGATGTATGCAGGAAAAATTGAATTCGCCACTTGGCAATGTGGTAAAAAACTGAAGTCAACCGATGGATTGGCAGTGCCAGACGACCGCAAGCGCATCTTGCAGGTGCAACCTGTTTTAACTTTCTGTTAATTTTTTGAACCTGTCATTTAACGACAGCTCTATTGTTCATGAAAGCCTGTTCTGCTATCATAAGAGTATAAACACCATGGAGGTATTGCCGTGAAAATCAATCAGGTTATCCGGGAAAAGAGAAAAGAATTATCTATGACTCAAGAGCAGGTTGCAGATTATTTAGGAGTATCCACGCCGGCAGTTAATAAATGGGAAAAAGGAAGCAGTTACCCGGATATAACACTTCTTCCCGCACTGGCAAGGTTATTAAAAACAGACCTCAACACGCTCCTGTCATTCCAGGATGATTTAAGCGATATAGAAATTGCTGATTTTGTAGAAAAAATTGACAAAGCTGTTCAACAAAAAGGATATGAAACGGCTTTTCAAATGGCAATCAACAAAATTCGTGATTTTCCCACCTGTGAAAATCTGATATATTCTGTGGTTATGTACTTAACCGGGGCGCTGATTCTTTATAGTATCTCAGAGCCGGAACGATATGAAAAAACGTTTGAGGCACTCTATGAACAATTGTCAACCAGTCAGAACATTGTGATAAAAGAAACGGCTGTCAGAATGCTAATATCATACCACCTGAATAGAAAAGATTTCTCTAAAGCAGAAGAACTCATCAACACTCTGCTCTCATCATCAATAGATAAAGAGGAGTGCCTTGCTTTTCTTTATACCAAGCAGGGAAAGCACTTAGACGCACTCAAAATATGGGAACACAGAATACTAAACAGTATCACTGAAATTCAAACCTCGTTAATGAATATGTTAGATATTGCGGTGAAAGAACAACGCATAGAAGATGCAGACTTTTATGCTGCTACTTACGAGCGGGCATCAAAGCTATTTCATATAACTCCATGGGTACCATATAGCGCAAAACTGTTATTATCTGTTATAAAAAAGGACGAAAAGGAGTGTTTATCTGCACTCAAATCTACATTAACAGCACTGCATGAAAAATGGAAACCCGAAGAAAGCCCACTTTATAAGCATTTAAACAGTTCCAAAACGAGTATTTTTTCAGAACGCCTTTTATCTGTTCTGCAAGACGAGATGGAAAATGGTAATGAATTTGCATTTTTGGAGAATAGCCAGGAGTATCAGCAGCTTTTAAAAAAACTTAGAAATCACAACAACATAAAAAAGGCGCACTTATCCCCTGAGGGTGTCAGGTAAAATGTGAAAGTTTAAAAATTATTCCTTACCGGCAGTTTTCATAGCTTCCGGTTTTGTATGTTGTCAAATGGCACATTCTGGTCTCGACAACTGCATTTTTTTGTATCTTTCCAATAAAAAGCAGCGGCAGAATCGCATTTTACACCCTGCCGCCTGTCTGCTGTACGTATCTGATTTTGATATTTTGTAATTCCTCCGGATAAGGAAACTCACTGCAAAGACACGCTGACTCCCATGTCGAGGCTTCACTGCGACTCAGATTCTCTGGTGTGAGACTTAGAACTTCTTCGCGAAACAGCCTTTGCTGTGAGCGATTAGAAGTTCTTCTCACACTATCGCTGTCGCTTATTCCTGTACTGTCTCATCCATCCAAAAATCATTAACCGAAATCCGGGGCATCGATTTTGCGTCCAGCCCGTATGGATCTGCAATGGAACAGAGCTGTTCCCTGATTGCGTTATAAACAGCTGCAAACTCATTCCCATCTTTCAGACGAAGACATTCTGTCAGCTGCTGAAACTGCCGTTTGAAGTTCAGGTTTAACAGAACCGCATTTTCTGCCAGCCATACGGTAAACGGATGGTCTGCTGTGATTCCCCTGCGAAAAACAGGCCTAAAATCACAAATGTATTTTCGGCTTTGTTCACTGGCTGCCCTACAGAATAAAAGCGCCGGAAACAGATCGTATTGTGTGTGATCACAATCTTTGTCTTTCTCACAAAATGTAACAATCTGACCTTTTTCATACTGAATGGTCATTTCATATCGATCCTGCAGAAAAGCAAAGATATACCTGTTCCCGATTTGCGCTAATAACGATCCCTGCATAAACACCTCTTGATAATACACTCTCTTTAAATTCAACATAACCGCTTCTATCTCTTCGTTATAATTTCGGAGTATCCATTGGCCGACACCGGAATTTCTCACGTTCCTCCATTCCACCAGAGTAATGTTTTCCCAATCCAACATTTTACGCATGTAACTCCCAGCTATATTATATAGAAAATCATATTTCTCTGCAAAAAAATAGATTGCCATCTTTACTATTAATGGCATATCTGTTATCCTGGAACGACTGACCTCCACCGTCGGCTTCCATTCTCTGCCCAAATAAAATATTGCGGTATTCAACTCATATGCATAGAACCGACCTATTTCCCGATCTGCTGTGATTCCCTGATATGCGTATAAAAAACCCGAATAATCTGTATTTTCCAATACAGAATCCATCCTATTGTATTCATACTCACTCATATCAAATTCCAGTTTTTTTATCTGTGACTTATCTACGTAAGTCTTCCATACCCGGGACAGCAAAAATTTTGTTGAAAACGGCGTCCAGACATCCCCCAGTTCTTCTGTCCGGGGACAGGTTTCAAACGTGTCCAGTTTCTTTTCTAACTCTTCTATCTGGTCGGCAGTACAATCATCCTTTAAATTTTCCCATTTAAAATCACTATCAAATTTTTGCCAATACCGACTTTCTCCACTTATGTGATCAGCTACATTTTTACTTATTAACGAAACATAAGAAACTTTGTCAAAAATAACGATGTCACTTTCAATTTCATACTCCTGATCCTTTGCAGTCCACCTCGGTTCCTGATCAAATCTGATATCATATTTTACTATCACCCCGGAAAGCCCCGGCAACATACGATTTTCTTCCGTATCCAGCGGTATCACAGTCTGCGCCAACTTCGGAGCATTCCCCCGCAGTGCCGGAAAACATGCATCAAATCTTTTTTTCGTCTCCAAATCCGGCTCATATATATGCTCGCCCGCCATCTGATGAATGGATTTCATTGCTTCCGCATAAGTTTGACCGATCCGTTCGCCATTGTAATAAATCTTCATTTTGGGCCAGCAGAGATATTTCTTTGCCGCCTCCCGCAAGTCCAATGCGCCCGTTTTTCCCGGCACAAGACGGAGCGCGATCGACGTGCCGGGTTCCCGCCTGTATCCGTACCGCTCCGCCGCTGCACGCTCTGCGTTATTACAAAAACCAGGCGCAGGCAGCGGGCTCTCCGCGATATGTCCCTGCGCCTGATTTTTCAGCATATAGTAACCGGACAGCCCTTTCACCTGAAGCCGCAGGCCATAGCGCACAGACTGCGCCGTTCTCTGTGCCGGCTCCTCGCTCCTGTTTTTTTCTCCGTAAAAATACAGCGTGGATACCTCCGCATAATCCGCGCATAAAAAACAGGACAAAAATCCGATTCCGAAGCGGCTGATTCCGTAGAACTCATCCCTGTGCCCATGGTCGAGCAAATCTTTTTTTAACTCCTGCGAATTGTAATACGAATTTCCAACCCGCAGAAAATAGCGCTGCAGCATTCCCAGCGTCATCCCTGTCCCCTGATCGTCTATGCGGAACCAGTAATTCCCCTCCGCGTCGTTCCATTCCCAAAGATCGATCCTGGCATCCTCCGCCACAAAGGACGCGTCCATCTGTCCGCGGAGCAACGTGGCGTCCACTGCATTCTGCAGCAGTTCCCTTACAAATACGTCGCGGTTCTCATATAAATTTTCACCCATCAGCAATTGCAAAACCTGCTGCTGATCCATCGTGAGACAAAAATCGCCGCTCATATATCCGTCCGATACAATCTCACTGCGCAAAACCTCCCCCGGAAACGGAAACTCCCGCTGCCATCCGGCATGACAGCTGCTGCGCAGTCTGGCGCAGTGATCCAGTTCGACGTCCACCCAATCTAAAAACGTCCGCACTGTATGTTCGATTTCCGGATTTTTACAGACGGCTTTATAGGGAAGCGCCGCCGCGGACGGGGACGCCGGATAGCGGAAACCGGCGGACGCCCGGTGTTTGTCCCATTCTTTCCGGCTTTCTTCGTAATCGGCTGCGGAATCGAATAATACCGCCGGCGCGCGCGTTTCGTCAAAATCCAGCAGATCCGCCAGACGAAGCAAAAGGGCGCAAAAAAGCGGATCCACATCGCTCGCCGCCTGATACTGCAGCTCCCGGTTCGTGACCAGCTGCTCCGCGTCCTCTCCGTGAGCCCGGCAGACAGCCCAGACGCACTGTTTGGAGACAACTCCGTTCGGGCAGTCGTCAAACAGATCTCTCCAGGCCTTATGATTCAAAAGCACTTCCGTAATTCGAAACGGATGCCGGGCGCGAAGATACCACTGCCGTATGTTCTCGGGCCAGTCTTTGGGCGCGCAGCCAAAATATGCGGGACAGTTGTTCTTTACAAATTCGCGGCACGCCTCCTTATCCTCCAGCTCATATTCAATTTCATCATCTGTATATACCATCCCGATATCATGCAGAGAAGCCGCCAGAATCAGCAGTTCCGCTTCTCCTTCCGTGAGATTTTCGATCTGATCGCCGAGCGTTCCTCCCATGGCGTCCAGTACATTTAAGATATGCGTCTGATCATGCAGCGTAAAATTCCGAAACACACGGCGCACATCTTTCAGATATTCTGCGGCCGCCTGATATACTTTTTTCAACCAAACCATTCTTTCTGTCCCGCATGACATTTTTTTCTGATAAACCTGCCATAATGCCGTCTCTTCCAATTTTTCTGATCTTTTTCTCATCCTGCCGTCACCTTACCCCGATCAAACCGTTTTCCGGCGGCGCCGACTCGCATGCGCTGCCCCGAAACGATCAAAATCCTTTTCTCTCCCGTGAGTATAACATAAGTATGACGTAAGATAAACTATATTTTTAAATTTGTCGTTACATGGCGTTATTTTCATAAAAACCATGCATGAACAAACCGCTTCGAGTACAAATCATCCAAAAACAAAAGATATGGAAAAAGGATTCATTCCTCTAACCAGATAGATGCAATCTGTGCATTGAGAATCCTGGTTCTGGACATACTGTTCAAATTATGAAAATAAACATCTCCATTTTCCGTAGAAATATTTCTTTTGCCATTCAAAAAAGAAAAAATGCTATTCCACAGTGATGTACCCAGGATCTGTTTTTCATTCTCCTCATTACAGCAACAGACAATTGCAACTGGAAAACAATCATTCTCCAAAAGTAAAAGCGCCTCCCATAAGGTATTATCTCCCACCTCTTCCTGTTCCATATATTTCCAAGATACATAATTCTGATCCAGAACACGCTTCCAATGCTCCAGTTTTTTCAAATTGTAATAATCCCTGATTCTGCGCAAAAAAATCACCCCCTCTGCCATCTTACGCAGAACGTGTCAATTCTTTTGTTGAAAGCAGTCGTTAACAATTTATAAAAACTATCTCATTCTTTCCCCTACACTGGATAATTCCGGGTAACATTTCTCCTTTGTCATACCAAACGCCTTGACCCAGTCTGCAATTTTTTTCCGTCCTGTCTCCTCTATCTCGATTTTGTATAAAAATGGTCGAACAGTCCGGTCCTCTTTCCACCTTTCCAGATATGTCTCTTGGATACTCTCCAGAGATACATAGTCGAATCCGTCTGTCTTCTCATCCGGACCCGTATAGATATTGTATGCAAGAAAAATACCGCTCTGCGCGCGTATTCGACGATTCAGTCTTGATACATATACGGCAAGCGGCATATAATAAACCCACCTGTTTTTTTCCGCGTCATTTGCATCATATTTTTCAACCCCATCCAGATTATACATCTGGTTTCCAAATTCATACATATCGTAATTGCCGAAATTATAAGAAACAGCCAGATTCGGTATTCCCTCCTGTTTGGCTATGGTCACAACATCTTTCTCAATCGCATTCTTCCTTTTATCTTCGTTTTGATAAAACGCTATCATTTTTCCCCGCGCAAAATTATACAATGCCGGACTGAAAATATAAAGAGCAGCATCGGCATCCGGACTTTTCACTTTCTGATCCAGAAACCCCTCCAACGCAAAATATAATGCGGACAATGCGTCTTCTGTCCAATCCAGAAAATTTGACGGCGCTCCATAATGCTGCATCAGCGCTATATAATCACTATTCGTATATGCAGTGCGATCTATCGATTCCGGCATACCGTCCGAACGAAACTTAAATTCTTCATATTCCTGTCGCAAAAATCCCAACAACGTAAAGTCATCCGGATTTTTATATTTCGCTTTCTTTTCTTTATACTTTCGCATAATACTTGGCAGCAGCTTATACTTTTCAGACTGATGACCTCTGTACCAGATTGGATATATGTTTTTTCCCAGTACTCTGTAGTTCGATTCGTCCAGCGTTGTTGCAATATCAGCAGTAAGCTGCGCCAGTTCTGCCACGCTTTTTACCTTATATTTCCAGATATAATTTTCAAACCCAATTACCGGCATTCTGCCGTTTGTTTGTAATT
This sequence comes from uncultured Roseburia sp., assembly GCA_947088675.1. GTDB lineage: Bacteria > Bacillota > Clostridia > Lachnospirales > Lachnospiraceae > Roseburia. The sequence continues at coordinate 3,421 of CAMUHN010000074.1, read as the reverse complement.
CGAGCTTTGTATCTTCCAGTCGAAAACTCCCGCTGTTATATTTTTTTTTGGAAATTTCTTCTATTTTTTTATCATGCAGTTCTTTTAATTCGTCAAAACTCAGCTGTACCTGATGCCTGTAAATCAGATCCATATTTAATCCAAATATATGCCGCTCTACCTCGCTGCGCTTTTCGTTCCATTCATCACCAGTATCTTCCCTGCTTTTTCGCATAAAAATACCATATTCCCTCAACTTGGACGCATATTGTTTAAAATAGGTTATGTCCTCTGTCACAAAACCCTGGCGCATACTATCCTCCTGAAACAGCAGCATACTCTCCTGAATTTTCTTTAAAAGTGCAGCATAAAACTGATATCCATTCCTGTAATTGTAAAAACATTGTTTACTTTCCTTAAACCACTCATTCGCCTCTTCCAAAAGCTTGTTGAAATATTTGTAATATCCCGTTTCTTTTGATTTTGTACTGCTGTAATAAAGTCCGCAGTACATATCCACAAAAGCTTCCTTTGCTCCCTCCACAATCCCCATATAGTTATCATCACTTTGTCTGTCCCTGCAAAGATACTGCAGCACAAGACCAATACGTATAATATCCTGAAGCTCGGTGCTGCTGCTGTCCATCAGCAAATCCTTTTTCGTCTTGGTGTATAAGAGCAGATATTCTGCAAAGTCCAAACCGGCAAGCGCCACCATCGCTGTATCGGCAATCCCCTCATTTACTGCTCCGCTCAATGTGCTCGCGGCATCTATAATATTATCATTCAGAGGATTCAACAGTTCCTGATAATTTTGACTTGCACTCTCTACAACCGGAAGCTGTACAATTCCTTCAAGACTTTCAATAAATTCTCCTACCTGTTTCTGCAATGATTGAATTTTTTCTTTCTGCCGCCCGTCCGTCTCCCTTTTCCACGCATCAAATTCTTTTTCTATATTTTTCTCCTGCAGATACAGAAAAGAAATAAATGCATACATAAAATTATATTCTACCGAAACGTTTTCTGCATTGAGCCAGCCCAGCCACTTATACAGTACTTCCCTCTCATATTCTCTGGATGAATGCATTCTTATGCCGGCCTCTGAACAATCCAGATTGTTTCCTATCATTTTTTCTATATCTTTCCCTATATAATCTTCATAATTCTGTACCGTAAAATTATATATGTAGCGCATCAAATAATGATCAATAAAGATGTTAAGCAGCTCATTTCCCTTTTCTACCGTTATTTTTTCCTGCATAATTTTACGGAAAGATGCATGTAAGATCTTAATTGACAGCAAAGCTCCCATGATCTGATTACGGATATGGCGATCACGTGGTACAATATAATGAAAAATCTCATGATACAGATAAGGATAATAACATACCGGATTATACAGCGCTGTCATTGGCAGATTAATGGAGACGATTTTCGCATTTTTATACATCCCAACATCAAAATACTGTTTGCTTTGTATCACAGGCACAATATCCGTTACAATTAAAGGTACAATTTCATCCTGAACGCTGATCTCCTGCGCTCGATATACGCGCTCCAATACATTCTTAATAATGCCAAAGCAAACATATAATGTCAGATTATTTTGTCCAGAATAGCGAAACTGGCATACCGGCGTGCCAAGAACCAGATTATTGGATTCAGCAATATGAGAAATCTGGCGCTCAAAATCACAAAGTAAATCATTCACTAATCCAAGCATATGTTTCCTGATCAGTCTGATGCTATCTGCTTTTTTAATAAATCCGCTCACGGATGATAAAACACTGAAAAACTGATGCGAAAAAATCTCCCTCCACATTTCTTTAAATGCCGTTGACATCTTTGAAATATAATCACTGTAAAGCCAGTCCAATGTATCAACCATACCGGCCGTACTCGGAAACTGTTCCGCTAGTTCTTTCCGCAGTTTCATATATTCATTTTGAATAATCTTTGATTTTGGATCTGCCTGTTCCTCTCCGTCTTCCTTTTGAAGCACGGAATGAGTAATTTGCTTCTCTGCCTCCGCCACCCTGCTTTTCTTATAAGACATATCATCCCCGCACGCTTCTTTCTCTGCTTCATCGACTTTGGTTATCGTTTCATATAACTGTACATTCGTCTGAAAAATGTAATCATTATAAAACTCAGAATTCCACTTCAAATCATCCGGTACGGAAAATATTTCAGCCGCTTTTATTTTTACAAACAGATCATGTTCCCCCGCACAGTGATACAATTCTGAATCCAAATTCAGGCTGAGCAATTTATCCATGATTTTCTTATCAATCCCTTTTTTTAAAGTAATATGAAGAATTGCGCTGCCCATGATTTTCTGCGCACGTTCTGCCCAATTTGAGCTTTCCACGATATGATTTTGTGCAAATATCGTATATGCGGATAAGAAAATCGTGTTTTCGGATTTTCCCGTCAACTTTATGTTTTTGATCTTTACAATCAGGTTTAATATATCTGTATACTGGTCAGATAGCCAAATAATAGTCAATCCATAGGAACCCAGTGTTCCAAATACCGCGCATCTGACTTCCGGATAATTGTTATCTACCAGATCTAAAATCCTTTTTTTACAGTCTGTCAAAAACTTTTCCATATCCGGATTGGCGCTCTTTTGAGAAAACTTAAATTGTAGTATAGTTATGCCAACAAAAAGGCAGTTCGACTGAACTACCTCTCCGTTTTGAAACTCATAAAAATTACCATCCTCATAAAAGATTTCATCATTATATTCATCATCTCCGATATCATAAATCAGATGCGTCTGCCTGTCGCCAATCCAGACCTTTGCATTATCGGAAATATCACGAAATCTTGGAAAGGAATTGATCCGCTCAAAACTAATATAATCAAACTCGCCATATGTATAAAACTTTTTATGCGTATCGGAATCTTTATCCGCTATAATCTCTTTTCGGGATTTTAAAAAAGTTTCCTTTTTTTCCTGATCCTCATCTATACGCATATACTTATAAAATTCAATGCAGTATCCTGACATAATAATCTCCATTCTTACGCATATCAAGTTTATGCGAAACGCAATTCCAGTCTGTAAAATATTTATTTCTCACAGTATCACCATTCAGATAATTTTGTATTCTTCACCCTCAGGCCTCCTGTCTTCTTATCAACATAATATAATATACCGGACGTATAGTTCCTGCTAACCTCTTTTGCCATCTCTCTTCCCAGCGGCTGATCCTGATATAAAGAATTCTCACGCACCCCTGGCGCATAACGTTCTTCGATAATACGGCCTGTTAATCTTGCCATTATTTTAACCCCTCTCCATTATATGATATTTTAGCCATAAGTAAAACTCCACACATCCAGTATTTATGCGGGTTTGCGAGGCATGGCAGACCTCTTTATCACTCCAAATTTATAGTAACAATCAGCCCTTTTTGATATAATTAAGGTG
>CAMUHN010000073.1 GCA_947088675.1 uncultured Roseburia sp. | reverse complement strand
TGGACATCCCCACGGACGAGGAAATGCGGGAAATGGAACGGGAATATATGCAGCGCACTACACGTCAAACCGCCTAAATACAGGCGTGGCAGGAGAAAATCTATGCTCCTGCCGATACATATCTATTTTTTATCCCTATCTGGTTTAACCCATGATGTATTTATATGGAAATAGGATGTATCGGTATGGTAATTATTTGGTTGAAAGAGAGGCTTGGTTATGAGCGAATGGAATGCATTAAAGGGATGAAAGGGATCCCTCTGCCGGATGGCAGCTGTGATGAAGTTTTTATGCTCGCCGTATTGGAACATCTGGATGATCCGGTTGGAATGGTAGCAGAATTGAACCGGATTTTGAAAAAGGATGGGGCGGCTGTTTTGACTACACCGACAAGAATGGCAAAGCCGATCCTTGAATTTATGGCTTTTAAACTGAAAATTATTAATCAGGATGAAATTTTGGAGCACAGGCACTATTACAACAAAGAGGAGTGTGTAAAATTAATGGAACAGGGAGGGTTTTATCAGGTTCAGTATTCTGTTTTTGGAGGAGGGGTAAACAGTTTGATTGTTGCCAGGAAAAGAAGATAGGTTTTTACACTTTTTGCAGGAAACAGACGATGCATGTTGAAAACAGGGGAAATGCATCGTGTTTTATTATTGACTTCTCTCATCATGCTGTATTATAATCTGTTAGTAAATATTTGTTAACAGATATCTGTTAGTAAATGGAAAGAACAGGAGGAACTGTAGAATGAAAGAGTTTAAACCATTCAAAGAGGGGAAAGTGCGCGAGATCTATGAAAACGGAGACAGCCTGATCATGGTGGCTACTGACCGCATCTCTGCGTTTGATCATATATTAAAAAATCAGATTAAAGAGAAAGGCGCTATCCTGACGCAGATGTCAAGATTCTGGTTTGATTTTACAAAAGATATCGTGCCAAATCATATGATATCGGCAGATTCGGCGGATATGCCGGAATTTTTCCGTCAGGAGCGGTTTTGCGGAAGCAGTATGTTGTGCCGTAAACTTAAGATGCTTCCGATTGAGTGTATTGTACGCGGCTATATTACCGGCAGCGGCTGGGAAAGTTATAAAAAAGACGGTTCTGTCTGCGGGATCAGGCTGCCTGAGGGGTTGAAAGAGTCTGAAAAGCTGCCGGAACCGATCTATACGCCGAGTACGAAAGCAGAGATTGGGCTGCATGACGAGAATATTTCATATGAAAAGAGCGTGGAAGTTCTGGAAAAAAGCTATCCGGGGAAAGGAGAGCAATACGCGTCGCAAATCAGGGACTGTACAATCGCTTTGTACAAAAAATGCGCGGAATATGCGCTGGAGCGCGGAATTATCATTGCCGATACCAAATTCGAATTTGGGCTGGATGAAGACGGCGCGATTGTACTTGGAGACGAGATGCTCACGCCGGACAGCTCCCGTTTCTGGCCGTCTTTGGGCTATGAGGCCGGGAAGCCGCAGCCGTCTTTTGATAAACAGTTTGTGCGCGACTGGTTAAAAGCAAATCCGGACAACGAGTTGCTGCTGCCGGAAGACGTCGTCGCAAAAACGGTCGATAAATATAAAGAGGCATACGAGATGCTGACAGGAAAGCCGTTTTCGGGACAATAGAGACGACAGGGAGCATACCGATAATTTTAAGATGAGGACAGGCATGGAAAAAGAAAAGTGTAGGCAGGAAATCTGCGAAAGTGGACTGCATGAAGAGTGCGGCGTTTTTGGTATTTATGATTTTGACGGCGGAAATTTAGCGTCTTCGATTTATTATGGGCTGTTTGCCCTGCAGCATCGCGGTCAGGAGAGCTGCGGTATTGCCGTTTCAGAGACGAACGGACCGAAAGGAAAAGTGTCTGCATACAAGGGGATGGGCCTTGTAAACGAAGTTTTTACGCAGGAAAATCTGGAGCGCTTAAACGGTGATATTGGCGTAGGCCATGTGCGCTATTCTACGGCCGGAGCATCTACAAGGGAGAATGCCCAGCCATTGGTATTAAATTATGTCAAAGGTACGCTTGCATTGGCACATAACGGCAACTTAATCAATGCAAAAGAGCTGCGGGAAGATCTGGAGTATACAGGAGCTATTTTCCAGACAACGATAGACTCCGAGGTAATTGCCTATCATATCGCAAGGGAACGGCTGAAATCCAAAACTGTCGAGGAGGCGGTTTTACGTGCCTGCCGAAAAATCAGGGGCGCATACTCGCTTGTGATTATGAGTCCGAGAAAATTAATCGGTGCAAGGGATCCCTACGGGTTTCGGCCGCTATGCATTGGAAAGCGTGACAATGCCTATATCATTGCCTCCGAGACATGTGCGCTTGATACGATCGGCGCGGAATATGTCAGGGATGTGCTGCCGGGCGAAGTCGTGACGATTACCCCGGAGCGGGGCATCAGCTCTGATCTCTCAAATGCGCTGCCGAAAGAGCGGGAGGCACGATGTATTTTTGAATATATTTATTTTGCAAGGCCGGACAGCCATATTGACGGGGTCAGCGTCTATCATTCCAGAATACAGGCCGGACGTTTTCTGGCCATGGATTCCCCGGTCGATGCAGATCTGGTCGTCGGCGTGCCGGAGTCAGGCAACGCGGCCGCGCTCGGATATTCCCTGCAGTCAGGCATTCCATATGGAACTGCTTTTGTGAAAAACGGATATGTAGGCCGGACCTTTATCAAGCCAAAGCAGAGCAGCAGAGAATCCAGTGTGCGTGTTAAATTAAATGTGTTAAGGGAAGCCGTAGATCAAAAGCGTGTGATTATGATTGACGATTCCATTGTGCGCGGTACGACGTCTGACCGCATTGTAAAAATGCTTCGTGATGCGGGTGCATCGGAAGTGCATGTCCGTATTGCATCGCCGCCGTTTTTGTGGCCGTGTTACTTTGGAACCGATATACCGGAGAGAAAACAGCTGATTGCCTACAACAGATCTCTGGAAGACATAAGAAAGACTATAGGCGCCGATACGCTTGCCTATTTGAATGAATGCCGAATGAGCGAGATGGCGCAGGGACTTCCCATCTGTAAGGGCTGTTTTACCGGAACATATCCGATGGAGCCGCCAAAAGAGGATATCAGAGGGAACTACGAAAAGTAAAACCGCGTGGTTGAAATAAAACTACACGATGGTATTTTAAAAAATGTGCAGAAATGAGGAAAAAAGAATGACAGACCGATATACCAGCCCATTGTCGGAGCGCTATGCCAGCAGAGAGATGCAGTATATCTTTTCACAGGATATGAAATTTTCCACATGGAGGAAATTATGGATTGCATTGGCTGAAACCGAGATGGAACTGGGATTAAGCGAAAACGGAAAACCGGTGATTACGCAGGAACAGATTGACGAGATGAAAGAGCACATTTATGATATCAATTATGATGTGGCGAAAGAGCGTGAAAAATCAGTGCGGCATGATGTGATGAGCCATGTGTATGCGTATGGGCAGCAGTGTCCGAAAGCAGCTGGAATCATCCATCTGGGGGCGACATCCTGTTATGTCGGAGACAATACAGATGTGATCGTTATGAGCGAGGCGCTGAAACTTGTCCAAAAGAAGCTGGTCAATATTATTGCAGAGCTGGCAAAATTTGCAGATCAGTATAAAGCGCTGCCGACGCTTGCATTTACGCACTTTCAGCCTGCGCAGCCTACGACAGTCGGAAAACGCGCGACGCTCTGGGCGCAGGAGTTTCTGATGGATCTGGAAGATCTTACGTATGTGCAGAAGAGTTTGAAACTGCTCGGGTCAAAGGGAACGACCGGTACGCAGGCAAGTTTCCTGGAGTTATTTGACGGCGATCAGGAAACGATTGACAAGATTGATCCGATGATTGCAGAAAAGATGGGCTTTTTGGAATGTTATGCGGTATCGGGCCAGACATATTCCCGCAAGGTGGATACCAGAGTGGCAAACGTACTGGCAGGCATTGCGGCAAGCGCGCATAAGATGTCAAATGACATACGGCTGCTGCAGCATTTAAAAGAGGTTGAGGAGCCGTTTGAAAAAAACCAGATCGGTTCTTCCGCCATGGCATATAAGCGCAATCCGATGCGTTCCGAGCGCATTGCATCGCTCGCCCGTTTTGTGATGGTCGACGCGTTAAATCCGGCAGTGACATCGGCGGTACAGTGGTTTGAGCGCACGCTTGACGATTCTGCAAACAAACGCCTGTCTATTCCGGAAGGATTTTTGGCTGTGGACGGGATTTTGGATCTCTGCCTGAATGTTGTGGACGGGCTTGTTGTCTATGATAAAGTAATTACAAAACATCTGATGGCGGAACTTCCGTTTATGGCGACAGAAAATATAATGATGGATGCCGTAAAAAACGGCGGTAATCGTCAGGAACTGCATGAAAAAATAAGAACTCTTTCCATGCAGGCCGGCAGAACTGTAAAAGAAGAGGGGAAAGAAAATAATCTTCTGGAACTGATTGCCTCTGACCCGGAGTTTAATCTGACGATAGGGGAACTGCAGTCCGCCATGGAGCCGTCAAGGTATGTAGGAAGGGCCCCGCTTCAGGTAGAAAAATTTTTACGTGATGTGATACAGCCTGTGCTTGATGCAAACAGGGAATGTTTGGGGATCAAAGCGGAAATTAATGTGTAATTGACAGAAGGGGAATTAATATTCCCCTTTTTTGTGTTACTTTTTGTGCAATTTAACAAAAAATATTTTTTCTCTTTACAAATGTGGAATTAACAAGTATTATAATCATATCTTTCGAACAAATCAGAAATTCTAAGATCCGAATTCTAAGATCAGAAATTCCGGAAACACCGATATACAGTCAAAAATTATTCGATTCGAAATTCTTACGCCAGGCATAGTGTGAGAAGAACTTCTAAAGTTCGCAGCAGGGGCTGCTTCACTAAGAAGTACTAAGACTCACACAGGAGAATGCCCGGAAAACAAGCATTCTCCGCGCGGATATAAGTCGCGCCAGGATATACGAAGTTTCATTCTATAAAATGGAATCTGAGACATGGAAATTGTACTTGAAATACCCTTTGTAGATTGTCCGGATTTAAAGGGCGATGAGGTCGCTGTATGGCTTAATGGGGGATTTTTGCCTGATGTTTTTTTCCGCGAATACATATGGAAGAGGGAAGCACATGAAAGTGGTATTTTGGGGTGAACGCAGTCCGTTTGAAATTACGCAGAATATGTATACGGTTGCAGAACTGCTGGCTTTTTATATGCCGTCCGTTCAAATACGTATCTTTCGCAGGCGTAATCCGGGTGCAGCAGAACCGAACAGAACAGCGGGACGGTCAGCAAAAGACACTGTGAAACAGGATTGCAATTCCTGTAAGAAAATAATCTCTTTTTATGACTGCGGAAACCGTTTCGACGATAAGACGCGCAGGCAAATCAGAGAAGCGGATCTGGCGGTGGTCAATCTGTACGGGGATGGTTATGGATGGGAACATTACGGAGAGTACGGGATTCTGAGAAAAGAACATAGCATTTATCTTGTCTCAGGCTATTGGGAAGTTTCCGATTTACGGAGATTTATGGAAAAGACATATCGGATTGACGCTCGCAATATCGCAATCATTCCGTATAACAATGAATTTCAGGACGCTGCAAAGCGAAGAGGGGCGGCAAAATTTTTAAGACAGAGTGTAAAACGAAGTGAAAAAAATAAAATGTTAAATGATGAACTGAAACGCACTGTATTTTTGTTTCAGCGGGAACTGAGTAAATTTTAAGCATCAAAGAAAAGGAGAGCATGTTTATGGAACAGGTAATGAAACATTATGGAAATGCAATTTTGGCGGTCATTGTTTTACTGGCCCTGGGGGCAATATTGGTGGCAGCGCTGTCCTCCAACGGGTATGTGGCGACGGAATTTCGCTCTGCGCTGACCGGCTTTTTCAACAGCATGAATAAATTAACCTGAAAGAAAGTGAAACGTGACAGTCATGGGAGAAATTCTCAACTATGAACCGACAAAGGAGCAGTTTGGCGTTTTCTGGAAATACATCAGGGAAGCGGATGTAACGGATGTTGATTTTAATGGAACGCAGCTGTGGATCACTGACTTAAAAAAAGGCCGTTACAGGGCAAACGAGGAAATTACAGATAATTTTGTGAATGCGTTTACGCATAATATTTCAAATTGCGTGAATCGTCAGTTTAACAACGCAAACCGCGTTCTTGAGGCCGATACAAAAGAGCTGCGCATCAGCATTATACATGCATCGGCGGCGATATCGGGAACAAGTATCTGTATCCGTAAGTCGCCCTGCATTGTACGAAATCGAATTTCGGATATGCTTGAGGCCGGGTATTGCAGAAAAGAAGTGCTGCAGCTGCTGATTAACTGTGTACTTGCACGCATGAATTTTGTATTTGGCGGAGAGCCGGGCGCAGGAAAAACCGAGTGTGCGAAATTTCTGATGCAGTTTATTCCAAAAGAGGAACGCGTCATTACGATTGAAGATTCGCTTGAGATCCATTATGCGGATTTAAATCCGGGCGCTGACACAGTTGAACTTCGTATCGGCGCAGGATTTTCCTATACAGATGCAATCAAGGCGTGTTTGAGACAAAATCCGAAATGGCTGATTTTGTCAGAAGCGCGTTCCACAGAGGTGACGTCGTTGTTAGAACAGTGGAGTACAGGAGTAAACGGTTTTACAACAATTCATCTGGATGACCTGCGCAAGCTTCCGGACCGCATCCAGAATATGATGGAAAGTGTACACGATGCGGATCGTATGGAAAACCGCATCTACCGCTATGTCAATGTAGGCGTACTGATCCGCTGTATCAGGGATGAAAAGGGACTGCCGAAACGTTATATCGACCAGCTGTGTTTTTACAGCAGAGAAGAAGAGGAAAATAGAATCTATATGATTGTGAAAGACGGCAGGCTGGTTTCGGCTGATCTGCCGATGGAAATCATTCGAAAATTTATACATGCAAAGATCAGGCAGCCGTTTGTCTGTGAGCGCTGGGAGGACTATTTGAAAGAGGGAAAATGAAAAAAAAGAGAAGAGATGTTTGGAAAAATCTAAAATTGCTTCGTCATAAAAATCTTGCAAAAGAGGTGCATATATACGGCTATCATTTTTCGTGGAAAATACAGCTTTTGGTGATGGTAGCGACACTGGCCGGTATAGAGACAGTGGGGTTTTTATTTAAGCTTTCTGTTTTCTGGTTGACTGTTGTGACTTTGGCAGCGCTCGTAATGCTTCCCGTATTAATATTAAATATGTACAAAAAGATGTATGAACAGAAGCGTTTTGCGGACGCAGCAGCTTATATGGAGCAGATGTTATATTCTTTTTTAAAAACAGGAAAAATTATCAGTTCACTGAAAGAAAGTTATGCATTATTTGAGGCAGGATTGATGCGATCTGCCATAAAGGCTGCAGTCGAACATATTGAACAGGGGAAAGCGAGGTCTGATCAGGGAATTTTGCGTGAGGGGTTTCAGGTAATTGAAGAAAATTATAATTGCCGTAAAATGCAGATGGTTCATGACCTGCTGCTGAATGCGGAAGAATATGGCGGGGAAGTCGAGTCTTCTGTATTAATACTGCTGGAGGATCTGGAATCCTGGAAAAAAAGAGGATACCGTCTGCAGGCAGATAAGAAAAAGAGCCATACCGATAATGTGATTTCAATCGTGGTGGCTGCAATGATGTGTGCGGCAGCGCTGTATGTGTTGGATGCGATGAAAAAGATGTTTGCACCGGAAAGTTCAATTGTGATATTTCGTATCGGAGTCATACAGATTTCTTCGACATTTTTTATCCTTTTTTTGTATCATGTATTTTCTAAGAGTTCAAAGAGCCTGACAGCAGATTGGCTGACAGAAGTTAACTTTCATGACAGCGCATATATCAGACAGTGTTACGATACAATTTTAAGTTACAGGAAAAGGAATGTATGGAAAAAAGGTCTGCTCTGCGCCAGCCCGTTTCTGGTTTTGACCGGATTCTGCTTTTTTAAGCGTTACTGGATAACGGGGATAATTGCGCTGATGATTGGACTGTTCATCTTGTTCTCGAAAGGAATCGCGTACCGTCTGGCGAAGAAAGACATAACGCAGGAGATGCATCTCGCATTGCCGCAATGGTTGATGGAGATGGCATTGTTATTGCAGAATAACAATGTTGAGATTGCAATACAAAAATCAAGAGCAGGGGCGCCGGCGGCACTGCAGAATGAAATTGACGAATTGCTGAAACGTTCCGGTCAGATGCCGGGAGAACTTTGTGTCTATACGGATTTTTGCCGTGAGTATGATCTTCCGGAAGTGGCGGGATGTATGAAAATGATGCATGCAATTTCAGAAACAGGGAGCGGCGATGTGCGGATACAGATGGCGCACTTTATACAAAGAGTCAACGAGATGCAGAATATTGCGGATCAGATCAGAAATGAGTCCATTGCGCTGCGTATGAAAATGATTTTTGCATATCCGGTCATTGCTGCGACTGCAAAACTTTTAGTCGATCTTACTGTTGGCATGGTTGTGATGTTACGGCTGCTTGGAAGTATGGGAAGTTAGCGTGAAAAGTACATCTAAGGCTCATGCCAATGGGCATTTCGCCAACATGTACTAAGTTTCACGCCGGAGAATCCCCCAAAACAGGGGATTCTCCGCGCAGATTTGACTCGCAGCAAAGCTGCGAAATGGAGGTTAGAAATGAAGCATGTGATCGGCGCGTTCAGCATATTATTTGTAATTCTGCTAAATGTGTTTCTCTGTATTGGCATGATTACAGTAAATGCCGATGTTGCGGCAGCAAAAGAATATAAAGCTGCAGTTGTAGCAGAGATTGAAAACAGTAATTTTAATCCAAAAGTGATACAGGGGTGTATTGCGCAGGCAGCAGAAGCAGGATATACACTACAGGTACTGCAGTGTTCCTATGATGCGTGGGACGAGGCGGAAATGGCGGAAGTGGTTTTGTCTTATACGTATTGTATCCCGGTTCTTGGAATTTCGGAGACAAAAACGACAAGAGGGATTGCAAGATAATTTGTTTACGCCGGAAAACCGGAGAACACGTTATGTACGGCGTTTGATTCTGTGTATGAATTATTAAGTCGCGGCGAGGCCGCGAAGTCAGGGGGTAACTATGGATATTATCCTGGAAGAGTATGGAGAAGCATTGTTGGGGCTCCTTGCCGGAGCAGCAATTATTGTCATGTTTTCTCTGCTCTATCTGTATACAACATCTTTTTAGTCAGAAATAAACGATAACAGGCAGTGGGAGAATACCGGGAAACACTCCGGATATGGAGCCGGATTCTCAGAACGGATTTGAGTTGCGGCGAGGCCGCAATATGGAGGTTAGCGATATGAAACAGATTGCAGACTATTTTGGTACAGGATTTTTGCATCTGGTAACGACTTTTTGTATGTTTGGGATTGTTGCAGTGTTTTGGCACAATAAGGGATTGATCTGTGATCTTGCAGCTGCATTTATGTATTCTGTGTGCGGAAATTAAAGAAGTATAAATCTTCAGGCGTGAACTTTGTTCACGTCTGAGAATCCAAAAGACACGTCATGTATGGAGTTGGGTTTTTTGTACAGATTTAAGCTGCAGCAAATCTGCGGGTCGTAAGAGGATGAAAGAATGAAATTGATTTTGGATATGTACGGGAAAGCGCTTTTAGAGGCAGCTGCGGTTGTACTGCTTTTGACATTTTTGTTTTTCGGTGTCACGGATGAGAAAGGCAATACGGGAATTTTTCATGTGGCAGGTGCGAAGACCGATACAGGAAACATTATTTATGGAACATATAAGGATTTTAAAAATTATGCGTCAGAAGGGGAATACCGAAAGCCTCGGATTGTATACGATGATAATCAGGTATTGACGGTCGGAAAATGTGATTTGGCGGAGTATATTCATGCGTATGATTATAACGGCAATCAACTGCCGATTCGTATCGTAACATGTTCTGCTCCGGACGGGCTTTTATTATCGCCGGATAGCGCGGAAAGCAGTTTGACATTGTTTGAATTTAAGACGGACGGTATTTACCGGGTCAGGGTGTCTGCGGCCGATGAGAGCAACAGAAAAAATATCTGTGAGTTTTCAGTTCCGGTAGGCAGTGACTGACATGGGGGTTAGCGTGAAAAGTACATCTAAGGCTCATGCCAAAGGACATTTCGCCAAGATGTACTAAGTTTCACGCCGAAAAACGCCAAAAAAATGCGACGTAAACGTCACATGGCGTTTTTCATCTTGATTTGAGTCACAGCGAAGCTGTGACATGTGGGTTTGTGTGAGAGAAATCATGGAGGTTCAGATGAAAAATATTGTAATGATTATGGTTAGTGTTACTCTGGGAGTGTTGACGATGGGCATGATATTTGCAATTTCGGGAAGAATGAACCGTTCGGTTGAGGTTAAAAGCAACCTGTCTTCGGCAGCAGAACAGACAGTGAATGGATTGATTCAGGAGGATGGGATTATACCCTGTGGAAATGAAGAGATGCTTGCTGATTTTATCGGGCAGCTGGTCATGGCAAATGACACAGTGTCGGATCTTGTCGTGGAAATCGGGGCATTGGATGCAAAAAAAGGGCTGCTTTCTGTACGGGTTGTGGAACAGTTTGTTTATCCAAACGGAAAACGTGGAAGTACGGAAAGCAGCCGGACTGTAATCTGGGATAAACCGGTTGCAGAATAAAAGTTACGATGCAGGATCTTCCTGCAGTTCATCCGGTTTTTTAATATAAATTTTTTCGATGCGGTTTTTGTCCATCTGTTCTACGCGCAGCAGGATTTGTTCTTCTGTAATCGTACTTTCCTGTTGTTCGGGTACATGATCAAAGAGGCCGATTAAATATCCGCCAATGGTGTCGTAGTCTTCCGAGACGAACGGAAGATCCAGTTCCTGACATAAATCTTCCAGATTGGCGGAACCCTGCACCAGAAATTCAGTTGCGCTCAGATGTTGAATCAAATCTTCCTCGTCGGTATCGTATTCGTCACGTATTTCGCCGACGATTTCCTCCAACAAATCCTCCAGTGTAATCAGGCCTGCCGTTGCACCGTATTCGTCAAGAACAATGGCGATGGAGATAGAGGATTTGCGCATTTCAATAAATAATTCGGCCGTATTTTTGTGCTCGTAGGTAAAATATGGCTCGCGCATAATTGTGCGTACAGAAAAATTGTCTTTGTTTTCTGCAAGCAGCAGATCTTTCATATTAAGTATACCGATAATATTATCCGTTGTTTCTTCAAAAACAGGGAGTCTGGTAAATTTATCTTCTTTAAAGATAGAGATCAGTTCTTCATAAGAACTGTTGACATTTGCAAATGTCATATCTATGCGGGGAATCATAACTTCTTTTGCCTGTGCGTCAGAAAAATCAAACAGGTTATTAATCATTTCGTGTTCTTCTGATTCGATTACGCCGGATTCCTTGCTTACGTCTACAATGGTGCGGAGTTCTTCTTCCGTCATTGACTGGTTGCCGGCGTTAGGGTCTACGCGCATCAGAAATAAAAATGCCATGGACAGTTTATTGATAATAAAGATAAACGGGGTCAGTATCTTCATTAGAAACTCAATCATGCCGGCATACCGCAGTGCAATTTTATCCGCATAGATTGTGGCCATTGTTTTCGGGGAGATTTCACCGAAAATCAGAACCAGAATCGTCAGAATACCGGTAGCGACGCCGGCTCCGACACTTCCCCAGAGCTTAATCGCGAGCGAAGTTGCAATTGACGATGCGGAGATATTGACCAGGTTATTTCCGATCAGGATAGCGCTTAACATCTTTCCGGAATTTTCTGTGATACGCAGTACCCGCTGCGCCTGTTTATCTCCTTCTTCCGCCATAGAACGAAGCCTGATTTTATTGGAAGTAGTCAGGGCAGTTTCTGCGGAAGAAAAAAATGCAGACAGTAACAGTAAAATAAATAATAATATAATCTGAAATATGGCCACAGGGTCCAAAATATGTTCACCTCAATATAAAATATAATTTCGATTATTCGTCTATGCTGTAATTTGGCGCTTCTTTTGTGATATGGATATCATGCGGATGGCTTTCGCGAAGCGCTGCAGCAGAGATTTTGACAAATTTGCTTTTTGTTTTTAAATCTTCTATTGTAGGGCAGCCGCAGTAGCCCATACCGGAGCGTATTCCTCCGACAAGCTGAAAAACGGTATCCTCAACATTTCCTTTGTAGGCAACACGCCCTTCGACGCCTTCCGGAACCAGTTTTCTTGCGCCCTCCTGGAAATAACGGTCTTTGCTTCCATTTTCCATAGCGGCAAGAGAACCCATACCACGGTATACTTTGTATTTTCTGCCCTGGTATAATTCGAATGTGCCGGGGGCTTCATCACATCCGGCGAAAATACTGCCCATCATGCAGACATTTGCTCCGGCAGCCAATGCCTTTGTCATATCGCCGGAATATTTGATTCCTCCGTCGGCGATAATCGGAATGCCGGAATCTTTTGCTGCGTTGTAGCAATCCATGAGCGCCGTGATCTGAGGTACACCGATTCCTGCGACGATACGTGTGGTGCAGATAGAACCGGGGCCGATACCAACTTTGACGGCATCGGCGCCTGCATGGATCAGATCGCGTGTCGCTTCGCCAGTAGCTACATTTCCGGCGATAACCTGCAGGTTGGGATAAACAGTTTTGATTTTTCTGACGGCTTCGATAATATTTTTTGAATGGCCGTGTGCGGAATCCACAACGATTACATCGACATGCGCCTTTACAAGCGCCTCAATCCGTTCCATCATATTTCCGGTTATACCGACACCGGCGCCACAGAGCAGACGGCCTAAGGAATCTTTTGCCGAGAGAGGATATTTGATCTGTTTTTCAATATCTTTAATTGTGATCAATCCCTTTAAATGGAAATCTTTATCTACGATTGGAAGTTTTTCTTTGCGTGCCGTTGCCAGAATTTGTTTGGCATCGTCAAGCGTGATTCCTTCCGGCGCAGTAATCAGGTTTTCAGAGGTCATACTCTCACTGATTTTTTTTGTAAAATCTGTCTCGAATTTTAAATCGCGGTTTGTGATAATGCCGACAAGCTTGTCGTTCGCACAGATTGGAACGCCGGAAATGCGAAATTTGCGCATCAAATCTTCTGCGTCCTGTAAGGTATGATCCGGAGAAAGGAAAAACGGATCGGTAATTACACCGTTTTCGGAACGTTTTACTTTGTCTACTTCGTCTGCCTGAGCCTGAATAGACATATTTTTATGGATTATGCCGATGCCGCCCTGCCTTGCCATGGCGATTGCCATCCTGTGTTCCGTAACAGTATCCATGGCTGCGCTCATCATAGGGATATTAAGGGAGATTGCCTTTGTCAGCTGCGTATGCAGCTGAATCATGTTCGGAGTCACCTCCGAATAGAGCGGTACCAGGAGCACATCATCAAATGTAATGCCATCACCGATTATTGTAGCCATTTGTTTTCCTCGCTTTCTTCTTATTAAATGTATAGGGTCGAAAAGATATTATTCTTTGTATCATAGCAAAAAATAATTATAGTGTCAACGCTATGATGTTGATGTTTTTTGTCTTTTTCGGGAGGTTTTCTGGATCAAAACGAGAATGACATACTGTGTTTGTAAATAAAATAGCGTGCCGGGTATTAAAAAACTTGACATCTTTCAAAAAATAGAATAAAATTTATATGTTGTTATTATCCCATCTTTGACAGTTTGTTAAGTATAAAAACCGCTGTAGGCCAGTATTTATA
>CAMUHN010000072.1 GCA_947088675.1 uncultured Roseburia sp. | reverse complement strand
AATAATACCCGCCTCTCAAAGTAAGGCCCCGCATACCAGGCCGTCAAAATCTGAACGAGTTACTAATCTCACTGCTGCTTCCTCCTTATCACCTGACATGAAACACATTGATTTTATGCCTGCTTATGACATGAGTATACCATAACGCACATATTCTGAAAAGAAGTATTTTTCATATTACGGAAATTTTTATCCTGCGCTTTCTGTTTGCGAGCTGCGCTTCCTGCCCGGAGGACTTTTTCTCTGTCAGGAAATCTTAACGCTTCACAGCAACACGTTCTTTCCTGTTAGAAAAAAAGTGTGCGCTCCGGCGCACACTTTTTTACAGCTGTTTTCCTTTTGCGCACAGGGCGCATTTTTCTGATTCATGTTAAGACTTTTATCGCAAAAAGTCATAGAGGCTTGACTGTGCGGCATATGTATTTCCCGCGGCATTATATTGGGTGGAGACACTCCGGGCATTTGCATTTGCATGGTCGGCTGCCCTGCCCGACACAAATCCGGTTCTTGTGATAAATGCGCTGTCTGCTCCAAGCGCCCGTTCCACCGCCGAGAGATCAGACGCTTTTAATTTCTCCCTGTCAACGGATAGGCTTCCGTCTTTCCCTGCGGTGATTCCAATCTCGGCAAGTTCTTTTTTCTGGTCTTCCGATACGCCCAAAAACATCTGCAGATAGTATGCATCCAGCGGGCTGCCGCTCTTTCGCATTGCGCTGACTACACTGTTGTATTTTGCAACCAGCCTGTCCGCGCTGTCACAGATTTCAGTCATATCCTTACTCTCTTTTGCTTTCTCAAACATGGAATGTTCCGATTTGTCGGCAAATTTTTCCGTCTCTTTTTCATAGGCGTCCAGCGCCTTTTCCAGCTTTTCGTAATTTCTCTTATTGACAGGCTCTGCTGCAGATTCCTTATCTTCAAGCGCCTGTAAGAGCGACTGGTCCGACCCCGGTTTTTTATTGATGTAATCCAAAAGGGAAGCGCCCTGAATCGGGAGCCCTGCCTTTCTTGCTGAATCATTCAAGATCTGGTTCGTAATACGCATTTTGTGTCCTCTCTTTCCCTGATTGCTTTGTAAAACGCATCATTTTTGGCGATATGCATCATATCACATGATATTTCATCTTAGATCCTATGGCATTAAGTATTACAGACTGGAACATTCCGCACAATGTGCTGCTATATGGCGGAGAAAATCCTGATATCTGTACTTGGAAATCAGCAGGTTGTCCCCGTTTTTCATCATAAGTTCCGTCCTCCCGTATCCTTTGATATATTTCACATTGACAAGATATCCTTTATGGATTCGAAAAAATTCCGGTTCCAGCTCCTTTTCCAATTTTCCTATTTTATCGTAATACTCGATTTCTTCTTCTGCCATGTGTAAGATTACTTTCCGACTGTTGCTCTCGATATAAAAAATATCTTCCGCCGGTATCGTCCTTCTTCTGTTCCCGTTTTTCACTAAAACTGTCTTTTGCCCGGTTTCAGTCTCATCACCCGCTGTGATATGCAATTGCCTCACCTCATATCCCTCATTTTGTTCTTATACATACATTATCGGCAAAAATTGCTGAAACCTTTTTCAATTGTAATGACTGGACAAAAAATGTAGTGAATGGTTTTCCCCTGCGTCCTACTTCTTTCTGTATTTCTTTTCAATCACAATCGTATAAACCGCCATAGCCGTAATACTAAGAATCATCGGGCCGACGACGGATAAAAGAATCCATCCTGTATTCTGTTCTGCCAGTAACGGCAGCCCAAAGAGAATAAACACAATGCCAAACGTACAGAAAAGTTTTGCCATCGCTGTATTATATTTTTTCAAATCTGTTACCTCAAACACTTTCACATTAGCCCAAAATCCCATCGGCCTTGCTTTTTTTGAAAAAAGGCAAAAAATGCCCATGCCAAAAAAGAAGGCGCCTGCAATACACCATATTAAAAATCCAATGATTCTGCCTGTCATTCTCTCTCCTTACCATCCGGTCAAAGCATTTCCCTGGCAAAGACACAAACTGTGCCCTATTTTATATAAAACCCGCAAAGCCGCATATCCGGATCATACAGCAGCGTGTAAGTCACTACCGTATTTTCGTAAGTTACCGTAACCTGACCGACTGCCATATGCGTATTTTTCTGTACTGCTTCCTGTATATAAAACACGCCGACCTGCGTCCGCTCCCCCCAGTTTTCGTGAAACATTTTTTTTACTTCATTCATGGAGGATTGATTCAGCACACTCTGCATCTGCGGGATTGCATTCTGCTGCATAGAATCGTAATCTCCCCTCTCAAACAGCGTCACTGTCTCCATCATGGCGCTCTCAACCTGCTCTTTTGTAAAAATTTTGCTGTCTTCAATTGCCCGCCCTTTCGGAATCCACCAGTATACCAGACAAATCAGCGCACAAACAGCCGCAACGATGGGAATTGCAATTTTGATTCTTATTTTGCGGATATATTTTTTTCGCTCCGTCTGCGATACGGATTCATTGAAACTGTCGGCAACCTCCTGTACCGTTCCCATCTGTGCAAATACTTCTTCCGCCGTATCGCCTTTCTCCATCCGGGTTCTGATATCGCAGAGCAGCTGCTCTCTGATATCCTTTTTTCTCGCGTTTGTCGCAATCACTTTCTTTACAATCGCGTCCACATATTTTTGCTCTGTCATTTTCTGCCTCCTTTTCCTGTGTCCTCTCTCATTCGAAAACTTTAAAATGCGGTCGTATGTTCCCTCATAATCTTATCGATTCCGCCGGAAATCCGTCTCCACACTGCTTCAATCCCGGCCAGAGCAGCCTTACCTTCCTGCGTAATTTCATAATATTTTCTGGACTGCTGTTTTCCCTCCGCTCTGCTCCATTTGCTGACTACAAGCCCGTCGTCCTCCAGTCGATACAACACCGGATACAGTGTTCCGTCTTTCAGCAAAAAGGTTTCTCCGCTCTTTTCTTTCATCTCCTGAATAATCTGATATCCGTACTTTGCCTCCGGTTCCAGCAATTTCAGCACAAGCATATCCAGCACGCCCTTTTTCATCTGTCTTTCATATTTTTCATCCATTTGTTCACCTCGCTTGTAAATTAAAATTGCTCATACAATGTACTTTGTATAACTAAGTATATTGTATTATCAATATATTCTTTTGTCAAGTTTTTATTCCAGAGGAAAACAATAAGACAAAAAACTGCCGCACCTGTGATTCTTTCTGTCACAGATGCGGCAGTCCCCCGCTGCATTTTGTTTAAAACATTTGATTTACCACATCAATTACCCGCTCCGAGCGCTCGCCGTCCCGGTAGGCGTTGTAAAGCTGTTCCTTTTGTGCTTCGCTCAGTTTCTCATGCGGCATTCTAAGCTCCATGTCTGCCAGCCCAAGCGTATAAACCCCGTTTTCCATCCACCCGGGACCCATCCAGTTATCCATGACAGCCCTCCTCCATAAAAAGTATAGAGCATCCATTCTAAAAAAATGTCTGCTGTCATAGTATCTGTATAATGAGGATTGCCATACTGGAAAATTTTTTAATAATCCGCGGTAATTTCATTTAAAAGCTGATGATACTCCAGAAAATTTCGTTCTTTTTCATTATAATCCGGTTCTTTCTCCAGTATTTCCCTGTCAGTCTTTTCTCTCTCCTCCGTAGATATGAAGATTTTATATTCTGCAAACAATTTGGCCGCAGCCAGACGCACATAATAAGGGCTGTCGCCAAGGCGCGCCAGCAATGCCCGCCTGATTTTTGGAAGATCAAAATATGCCGTCTGCCTTTTCACCACATCCAACGCCGCAGCGCGTATCTGCGGATTATAGTCCTCCAGAAAACAAAGCAGCAGCGTGTCGTCCATAAATGCAGGATCGGCAAGAACGCCCAGTTTATATTCAAATTTCTGCGTACTTTTATATTCATCCCCGAAGATCTGGCGGTAAGACTGCGGCCTTTTTTGCGCCGCTCTGCTTTTCGCCGCCTCGCAGATTTCCGTATAAAATCTTTTCTTCAATTCTCCGCTGCCGTGCCTGGCAAGATAGATCTCCAAAAACAGGTCTGAACATACCTCTTCCTCCCGCCCGGTGTAGCGCCTCTCAATTTCTTCATCTGCACAGGTGATTTCGTTTTTTTCAACATATTCGGTCAATTGGGCGCTGTGCCCTTCACTCATACGGCGCACAATCTCTCCCAGCCTCTCCGGAGCAGAACATTCTTCTACACAGATACGGGCACGCGCACAGGCCGCTTCATATGCTTCACCGGTACAGTGCTTTAACAATTCGCCGCGATTCTCTTCGTCATCGAGAAAATCACAAACAGTAAGCATACCAAAAAAAGTAACATCCGGATAAACGTTCTCATCAAGGAACTGAAAGAACGGCATCAGATATCCGTCAAACGGATCTCTCAGATCCAAAAGTCCGCCGCATGGCGCCGGCTCAAAAAACAGCGTGTAATACAGCTCTAACAGCGATTCACTCAGTTCCTTATCTTCTTTTGCCACATGTAAAAGCTTGCTGATATCTAAAGTATCTGCAAGCGTAAAGCAGACCTCCATCGGGATGCAGTTATTGCTCAATGTTCCAATCAGGATAGCGCGCTGATTCTCGATTTTCTCCAATATCCAGGCCTCGCCCATCAGCCGCTCCCCGTAATCAATCGCTCCCCAGTCGCTGCTGACAGTAAGAAGCCGAAACGCCGTCTTCAGAAAATCCTCGTCTTCTTCCATCCAGAGATTGAGGATGTAAGCCGTATAGACGGAAAACTCCTCGTACTGACCGGCCATAAAGTAATCCTCCAACAGCTCTTTGCACTTTCTCATGCGCGCCGTCATTTCCATGCTCAGTTTAAATACTTCCGCATCACACGTCATAAAGAAAATTTCCCGAAACGTCTCATAGACCGTCTCATTGTAAGTTTTTTCAGAAATCTGTTCTATTAATCCGTCGATCAGATCCGCCGTATTAAATTCCAGATTTTCCAGCTGCTCCCTGGCGCTGCCTGCATCCGCCTCTTGCCGGTAAATCTGCCCGACTACCTCCATAATCTTTGGGATTGCAGGCTCCCCGCTTTCTGTATTTCCTTTCATATGTTCGAGAAACCCCGCCGAGATCCGGATGCCGTCCTCTTTCGCCGGATGAAGCGCGTCGTCTGTTTTTCGAATATCTAATATACCGTCCTTTGTATTTTCCTTTAAAATCTGATAAATCGGTTTCTCTCCCATATTGCTTCCCCCTATGCGGCAGATTTGTTAATAGTTCCTCTCACACTGTCCTGCCCTTTATTCCGAGCGCTTCCTTTGCAAGCCGGTCCGCAAGTTCATTGTACGTATCGCCGGAATGACCTCTGACTTTTTCAAAGCGGATCTTTACTTTCGCGGCAGCTTCCCGACAGAACGCGGCATAGGCGATCGTTCCTGCTTTCGTCGCTTTCCAGTCCCCGGTGCACCATCTCGCGACCCCCTCATAATCGTGGTATATGGTAACGCTCTTAATCTGATGTTCCATGCAGTAACGCATTGCAGCCTTTGCTCCTTCGATCTCCCCCGCGACATTGCGCATGGAAGAAAGTTCTGTGTCCGAAAACTTTTCGTTCAAATGCAGCTCCATTCCCTGATAAAACAACACCATTCCATAGGAAAATTCTTTTGTTTTCACATGATAGCTTCCGTCAACATAGGCGACCGCTCCGTCTGTTTCCTCCGCCGGCCCCCTTACTTCCCCGTCCTCTTTCTCTTCGTCTGCACGAAGAAACAGTTCCGCGTCTCCTCTGGCTGCAAAACTCTTAAAGACAGCGCCGGAATAACCGGCGGTCTGTTTCTGGCACTCCGCCCATGTCTCGTAAATACCGGGCGCCCTGCCCTTTTTTACCGCATAAAACTTTTTTGCCATAAACCCTCCCTCACTCTTATGCAAAATCAAACAGAGAAAACTGATTCGTCTCCGGCATATCCTTAAGGAGTCCAAGATCTGTCATCAGGTCGATAACCGTCCTTGTCGCCTTTGTCCGCTGTCTGAAGTCATCCTTTGATAAAAATCTGCCGTCCCTGGCAGCCTCCGCAACCGCAATCGCAGCCGTATCGCCCATACCGTCAATTGTATTGAGCGCAGGCATTAATTTTCCGTCCATAATCTGGAAACGATCCGGTTTTGCCACATAGATATCAATCGGCAGAAAATCAAATCCTCTCGCATACATCTCCTGCACAATTTTCATATCGCGGTAGACATCCTGTTCTTTTTTCGACAGCGAATCCTTTCTTCTGGTATAATCCTGATAAAAATACTCCAGGCGCTCTTTTCCCTGGCACATGATTTCATAGTTAAACCCGGTCGCGCGTATCGAAAAATAAGCCGCATAATAGGCAAGCGGGTAAAAAACCTTACAATACGCAATGCGCCATGCCATCATAACATAGGCAGCCGCATGCGCTTTCGGAAACATATATTTGATCTTTAAACAGGAGTCGATATACCAGTCCGGCACATCGTGGCTCTTCATCTGTTCTTTCCACTCGTCCTTTAACCCTTTCCCTTTCCGGACGGATTCCATAATGGTAAACGACAGTTCACTGTCAAGCCCTTTTTGAATCAGATAGATCATAATATCGTCACGCGTACAAATAGCCGTAGAAATAGTCGCAAGTCCCTGCTCGATTAATGTCTGCGCGTTTCCAAGCCATACGTCCGTCCCGTGCGAAAGTCCGGAAATTCGAACCATATCCGAAAATTCCTGCGGTCTGGCGTCAATTACCATCTGCATCGCAAACTCCGTTCCAAACTCCGGGATGCCAAGGCAGCCCAGCGTGATGCCGTGAAGGTCGTCCGGAGTGATGCCGAGCGCTTCGATATTCTGAAACAGCGACATCACCGTCGTATCATCCAGCGGAATTTCCGTCGGGTCGATTCCGGTCAGATCCTGCAGCATACGTATCATCGTCGGATCATCGTGTCCTAATATATCAAGTTTTAACAGATTGTGGTCAATGGAGTGGTAATCAAAATGCGTGGTGATAATCGGGGTTGCCATATCGTTTGCCGGGTGCTGTACCGGCGTGAACGTATTGATATCCTCTCCGACCGGCAGCACGACGATACCGCCCGGATGCTGCCCTGTCGTCCGCCTGACGCCGACGCAGCCTTTTACAATGCGGTCAATTTCGCAGTTCCTCTTTCTTATGCCCCGCTCCTCATAATAATTTTTGATATATCCAAACGCCGTCTTATCGGCCAGCGTGCCGATTGTTCCGGCCCGAAACGTCTGTCCGTAACCAAAAATCACCTCGCAGTAAGCATGCGCTTTACTCTGGTATTCACCGGAAAAGTTCAAGTCGATATCCGGCTCCTTATTCCCTTTAAATCCAAGGAATGTCTCAAACGGAATGTCAAAACCGTCTTTGATTAATTTGTGCCCGCACACCGGACAGATTTTATCCGGCATATCACATCCGCTCCTCCCGGAAAAAGCTTTCACTTCCGGCGAATCAAAATCGCTGTATTTGCATACCGCGCAGCGGTAATGCGCCTGCAGCGGATTGACCTCGGTGATTCCCGCCATCGTTGCCGCGAAAGAAGAACCGACCGATCCGCGGGAGCCGACCAGATACCCGTCTTCGTTTGACTTCCAGACCAGTTTCTGCGCAATAATATACATAACCGCATATCCGTTTGAGATGATGGAGTTTAACTCACGGTCAAGCCGCTCTTTTACGATCGCCGGCAGGTTGTCCCCATAAAGCGCATGCGCTTTCGTATAACAGATATCATGCAGCATCTGATCCGAGTTTTCAATGACAGGCGGACATTTATCCGGCCGTACCGGCGCAATTTTTTCGCACATGTCAGCGATCTTATTCGGATTTGTGACAACGACCTCCATCGCTTTCTCACTGCCCAGATATGCAAATTCTTTTAACATCTCCTCTGTTGTATGCAGATAAAGAGGCGCCTGATCGTCCGCATCTTTAAATCCTTTTCCGGCCATAATAATACGCCGGTAAATCTCATCCTCCGGATCCAGGAAATGCACATCGCAGGTCGCTACGACCGGTTTCTGAAACTGCTCGCCCAATTTCACAATCCTGCGGTTGATCTCCATCAGCTCTTCCTCAGTACTGACAGGCTCTTTTTCGCTCTTTATCATAAATGCGTTATTGCCCAGCGGCTGAATTTCCAGATAATCATAAAAATTCACAAGACGCGCAATCTCTTCTCTGGGGCGTTCGCCCAAAATCGCGCGGTAGAGCTCGCCGGCTTCGCAGGCCGACCCAAGAAGAAGGCCTTCTCTGTATTTGACAAGCTCGCTCTTAGGTATTCTTGGCCTCCCGCGAAAATAAACAAGATGCGACATGGACACCAGGCGGTACAGATTAATGCGCCCGATATCATTTGTCGCAAGAAGAATGGCATGATAAGTCGGCATCTTTCCAATCGTCTCAGCCGATACCTCGCCCATCCTGTTTACATCGTCTAATGTATCAATCCCCCGCAGAGCGAGCATTTCGATCATCTTTACAAAGATCTCCGCCGTACATCCGGCGTCGTCCACTGCCCTGTGGTGATTTTCCAGGGACACACCGAGCGCTTTTGCAACGGTATCGAGTTTAAAACGATTTAAATTGGGAAGCAGAATACGCGCAAGCGCAACCGTATCTACAATGGTAAATTCCCGTTCGAGGCCCAGACGCCTGCAGTTGTTGATGATAAAACTCATATCGAAATCCGCATTATGGGCAACCATAACGGCTCCCTCGCAGAACGCCAGAAACTCCGGCAGAACCGCTTCAATCAAAGGCGCGTCAAGCACCATGTCGTCGCGGATCGAAGTCAGCTCCTCAATCCGGTAGGGAATCGGCTCTTTCGGATTTACAAAAGTGGAGAACCTGTCCGTAATTTTCCCGTCCACCACTTTCACTGCGCCGATCTCAATAATTTTATTGCGCAGCGGGGAAAATCCTGTCGTCTCCAGATCGAACACCACATAGCAATCCTTTAAACTCTGATTTTTGGAGTTTACAATAACCTCTTTCAGATCATCGACCAGATAGGCCTCCACCCCATAGATAACCTTGAAATCCTCGTCCGGCGATACGGCGTGGTTCGCGTCCGGAAATGCCTGTACATCGCCGTGGTCTGTGACTGCTATCGCCCTGTGGCCCCATTTTTTCGCACGCTTTATCAGATCCTTTACCTCGGATACGCCGTCCATATCGCTCATCTTCGTATGGCAGTGCAGTTCCACACGTTTTTTGACGCTCATGTCCATCCTGACCGAAGTAAAATCCGAAATTTTTTTCATTCCGACGACAGATGCAATCGTAAGCTCGCTGTCATAACGGTCAATCGCCGTCACGCCCTTTATTTTTACAAAAGCTCCCGCTGCAAGTCCCCGTTCCTGCATCTGCGCATACTGTTCCGCCTGTATAAAAATCTTAACGCCGATGGAATCGGTAAAGTCTGTTACCGTCATCATCACAATACGCTTTTCGTTGCGGATATCCCTTGTCTCAAGCGTCATAATCTGGCATCGTATCGTCACCTCACCCATCTCTCCGACAATCTTTTCAATCTCTGTCGGCTCGTCGTCAAAATCGCGCCCGTAAATGACGTCGGGATTATTTGAGCGTGCCGCTTTCGCTGTCTTTGCAAAGCCTCTGGCTCCCCGGGACGAATATCCAAAGGACGCCGCGTTTTTCGATCCGTTCTGAAACGCCGTATTGGCTTTTGCCTGTTTTTTTGCGGATGGGTCGGGCGCTTTATCCGAAAACCCGGAATTTGCGGGGGACGCTCCCAAAAAAACGGACGAATCCCGGCCGTCTGTCCCCGCCGTTTCTGCGTCCGCAGGCTGCCCGTCTGTCTGACGCTGCACACGCTGTACAATATTATGTACCTCCATCGCAATCTTGTGGTCGCTGTCCTTTTTATGGCTGCTCTCCTTTGGCGGAACATACGATACTTCTACGATCAGATCCATGCCGCATCTCTCGCAGACAATTTTTTGCAGAAATTCCACGACATCGTTTGCCCTGGTCTGCGCGATAATCGTATCTTCCATTGTTACATGCAGACGGTTCTGTTCGGGAAACGCAAGCTTTGCGGTGCGAAGCAGGTTATACTCCATCAGGCTTGCCTCTTTTAATTCCAAAAGCATGCTCTCCCAGTAAATTTCGATCAGCTTTTCCGGCGTATACTGTCTGGAAAGACGGTATTTCTCAATCACTTTTACCTCCATCCGCTTTCCTTTAAAAATCTGTTCGCGAATCGAGTTTTCCAGCCGGTAAATATTCTTTTTATCAATCAGACGCGTCGCGTTTAAATAAACGCGTATCCTGTCCTTTTCGCGGTTCATACCGACTTTCGTCACTTCCGCCTCCGACAGGAGGCTTTTTAACTCCCCTTTTAGTTCCAGCGACGGAAACACGTCAAAAAACAGTTTTGTCATAATCTATGCCCCTATTGTTTCCAATTCAGCAGCTCCGTTCTCAATTCTTCCAGCAGCTGATCTTCCGGCACTTTTTTTATGATTTCTCCACGCCTGATAATAAGCCCTTCCCCGATGCCTCCGGCAATGCCGATATCCGCTTCTTTCGCCTCGCCCGGTCCGTTCACCACGCAGCCCATCACCGCCACTTTCAGATCAAGCGGAATATCCGCCACCATCGCTTCCACCTCGCCCGCCAGACGGATCAGGTCGATTTTTGTCCTGCCGCAGGTCGGGCAGGAGACAACCTCAATGCCGCCTTTGCGCAGTCCAAGTGTCTTAAGGATAATCTTTGCCGACCTGATTTCCTCGATCGGATCACCGGTCAGAGAAACGCGAATAGTATCCCCGATGCCCTGGTGCAAAATGAGCCCGAGCCCGATTGCCGATTTGATATTGCCGCTTGTCAGCGTGCCGGCCTCCGTGATGCCGACATGCAGCGGATGATTTGTCTGCACGGCTGTCAGCTCATGCGCCCTGACGCACATCAGTACATCGGAAGATTTGATGCTGATCACAAGATTGTCATATCCCATGTCTTCTATCAGCCTTACCTGTGCCAGAGCGCTCTCCACAAGTCCTTCCGCTGTCACGCCATGATATTTTTCCACAATCTCCTTTTCCAGCGAACCGCTGTTGACGCCGACGCGAATCGGAATCCCGCGCCCTTTTGCCGCGTCGACAACTGCCTGCACACGTTCTTTGCTGCCGATATTTCCCGGATTGATACGAATTTTATCGGCCCCATGTTCGATGGCTGCAATTGCAAGGCGGTAATCAAAATGAATATCGGCGACAACGGGAATCGCAATCTGTTTTTTGATTTCTTCCAGTGCTCTCGCCGCCTCCATTGTGGGAACCGCGCATCGAATGATGTCGCACCCGGCCGCCTCCAGCTTTTTAATCTGTGCTACGGTGGAAGCAACATCCTCCGTCTTTGTGTTTGTCATTGACTGTATCAGGATCGGGCTGCCCCCGCCAATCACTTTCTCTCCGATTTTTACTGTTTTTGTCATAACTTCCCCCTTTTGCTACATCATGCGTCTTACATCGTTAAACACAACAAATATCATCAGTGCAAACAGCAGCATCATACCGACCAGATGCACCATTCCCTCTTTGTCCGGATCGACTCTTTTTCTGCGCACTGCCTCAATCAGTAAAAAGACAAGCCTTCCTCCGTCCAGTGCCGGAAGCGGCAAAAGGTTCATTACGCCAAGGTTTGCCGACAGAAAGATACACATATAAAGCATCTGCATCACAACCGCTTTCACGCCGTAAGAAACCGTTGCCTCGTATCCGTCGCCAATCATATTGACAATTCCGACCGGCCCGCTCAAATCGCCCAGGCTGACCATCCCTCTGAAAATACTTCGAATGCTGTCAATTGTGATACGTATCCAGTACTGCACTTCGTAAAAACTGTATTTTAACGTAGAAAGTACACTGCCATGCGTCCGCTCGGTACTTCCCAGAATCCCATAGCGGTAATACCCCAGTTCTTCGTCGTACTTTGGCGTAATCGTCGTCTGGTACTGTCTGCCGTCCCTCTCGTATGTTACGTCTACTGTCTCTCCCGCATGAAATTGTGTAAAGGAACTGATTTCACGAAAAAAATGAATCTTTGTATGATTCATTCGCACAATCTGATCCCCTTCCATCAGTCCTGCTTCCATAGCCGGGAAGCCCTCCTGAACGCCTTTGACGATCGGCAGGTCATAGCCGTCGCTTAAGAGCAGAATAAAAGAAAACAAAAATGCCAGCAGAAAATTAAAGAAAGGTCCTGCAACGACAACGCTGATCCTGCCCCAGACAGGCTTTTTGCCAAACGATCTGTCGTCTTCGCTCTCCGCATCCTCTCCTTCCATCATACAGGCGCCGCCGATTGGAAAAAGACGCAGCGCATATGTTGTTTCTCCTTTTTTGATTCCAAATAACTTCGGCCCAAGTCCAAGGCAAAATTCATTCACCCGGATTCCGTTTGCTTTTGCAAGAAGAAAATGCCCGAGTTCATGAAACAGGATAATAAAACTGAAGATTAAAACCGCTATTAGAATTTTCACCGTAAAACCTCCTTATTTCCGCAAATCTTCATGCGTCCGCAGCTGTTCAATCTGTTCGTATGTCTCGCGCTCCGTCGCAAGTATTTCGTCCACATCCGGCTGCGCGACAAACTGTACCCGCTCCATACACGCTTCAATCAGATCCGTGATTGCAGGAAATGAAATTTCTTTTTGAAGAAACAATGAAACGGCTCTCTCGTTCGCAGCATTGAAAACGGTTGGAATATTTCCTCCCTGCAACAGAGCCCGATATGCCAGTGCGAGACCACGAAACGTATCGGTATCGGGTTCCTCAAATGTCAGGCTGCCAAGTTCTGTCAGGTTCAGCTTTGTACCGGAAAGAGCGCGCCGATTCGGATAGTAGAGCGCATACTGAATCGGAAGACGCATATCCGGTGTGCCAAGCTGCGCAATCACCGCCCCGTCCTCATACTCCACGGCGGAATGAATGACACTCTGCGGATGAACGATCACCTGAATCTGATCCGGTTCCACCCCGAACAGCCATTTTGCCTCAATCACCTCAAGCCCCTTGTTGACGAGCGTCGCCGAATCAATCGTAATTTTCCTGCCCATTGTCCAGTTCGGATGCTTCAGGGCGTCCTCCACCCGCATCTCTTTTAACTGCTCTTTTGTTTTTCCGCGGAACGGTCCGCCGGATGCAGTCAGCAAAATCTTTCGAATGCGGTTGCCCGCGGCTCCCTGCAGCGACTGGAAAATGGCGCTGTGTTCACTGTCCACTGGCAGAATCGGCGCCTGGTATTCCTTTGCAAGCGGCATAATCAGATGCCCGGCCGTCACAAGCGTCTCCTTATTCGCAAGCGCGATCGTTTTTTTTGCCCGGATCGCGGCAATTGTAGGCAGAATGCCAAGCATACCGACAATCGCGGTGACGACGATCCCGCACTCCGGTTCGCATGCCGCCTCAATCAGGCCGTCCATCCCGGATACCACGCGCACATTTAAATCCGCTGTTTTCTGTTTTAACTCTTTTGCTTTTTCTTCCTGAAAAACACAGACAATTTTTGGAGCAAATTCACGGATCTGCTGCTCCAACAGAAGAATATTGCTTCCCGCGGCCAGAGCAGTCACTTTAATATCCCCATGCTCCCGCACAATTTCAAGCGTCTGCGTTCCAATGGAACCTGTCGATCCCAATATCGCTATTTTTTTCATCTTTTCTCCCCCAATGCCCTCTGGCGTGAGCTTTAGAACTTCTTCTCACACTTCCCCCCCATGTCGCAGCTCTGCCGCGACTCATATCCGGGCGGAGAATGCCTGTTTTCCCGGCATTCTCCTGTGTGAGACTTAGTTGTTCTTAGCGAAACGCCCTCTGGCGTGAGCTTTAGAACTTCTTCTCACACTTCCCCCCCATGTCGCAGC
>CAMUHN010000071.1 GCA_947088675.1 uncultured Roseburia sp. | reverse complement strand
CAGTCGGGCCAGTATTTTGAAAATAGCTGAGAAAATATCTCCCACATATCACGATTTTTCCAGCAGGAATAGATAATAATGGATAACAAATGGTTCATTTTCATTTTCTTTTTCTCCAATCTATATTCATTATGGATTATTGCAGATTTCGGATATTAATTGTGGCGCCGCCATATTGTATATTCATATCATAAATCTGCACATTCATTTTTCTGGCATCCGCATCTACCTCCATATCCGGAGCGGAGGAGAAAAAGGTAATTTCATTTTTTCCCGTCTCAATCGGAACTTCCAAACGGATCTGCGTCTGTCCGGAAGTGGTAATTTCTTCCGTTTTTTCATTACAGCAGACAGTGATTGCCGCGCCGTCTTTCGTCGGTGTTGCAACCGTAAGGTCTAATACAACAAAAGAAGCATCTTCCTGATGATCAATGACAACAGAAAATTCCTGTTTTGCCCAACGGCCCCAATTTTCCTGTTCGTAGATTCCCGTAGTTGAAATAATCCCATTGTCATAACTGACAGATGACTGGTAAATTTCAAAAGTTTCTGTCAGCATATCCTCACATTGAACCGTCATATAATTATCTGGTGCTGAGATATCTCCAGTTCTGATGTCTTTGGCATAAATATTATACGGCTCTCCATTGACATACATCTGACCCGCTTCAGAGGAATGCTCTCTCTCTGCAAGAACACCCCATCCGCTTAGACAGTGCAGTGCGTAAACAAATACTTCATCCGTATATCCATCCTGATCCATCGTTGCCAAATAAAGAGCCTCATGATCTGCATCATATGTCAGGCGATAAACGACGTTGTCATAATTGATCGAAGTTTCATTATTTGTTGCCGTAACTGAAGTTCCGGCAACGTTATTGATGTAGGAAGAAATCGTTTCCATATTATAATGAATTCCTGTATAATCGGGCGCATACAATTGCGCATTCGGTTTGAGTTTTTTTACATAATCGGTTTCCGCTATCCCGCAGAACAAATCATATTTCACCTGCTGTTTTGCAAAAGAATCAATGTAAAAGTCATTACTAATTGACGTAAATTCCGCAACAAAGGCAATGATAACCAGCTCAGCGAAAAGAACAATTTTTTTTACCGGCAGTTTCTGGTAGACAAAAATAAAAGTAGCAGCCAGCCAGCCTGTGATAAAAAAATAGGAATAGTACGAAACGCCAAAACTCTTTGCTGTACCGTAATAAATCCAGTCAATAAATTTATTCGTGCAGGCAACCAGGACACCGGGAAGAATCATTCCTGTAAAACAAAAGATTGATATTCTTACATATTTTTTTAATGGCAGTTGCCGCGCAGAAGTCACAAGTCTGTAAATAAACCCTGCTATAATCAGAATGAACACCCATCTGACAATATTATAAGAACTGAGCTCCATACTTTTTCTGAGGAACTCAGCAAAAGAATATTTCCCGTAATTTAATGGAAATAACCCAATTGCCAGTTTCCACATTGTACCCAGTATTTCGTTAAGCTTCATACCTGTTCCGAAAACGGCGTCGCCATTATCTGCGCCTGATCCCGCGCTTATAAGAAAATAAGATAATACATAAATTGTCACAAGAGATGCATGCAAAATCAAATCCTTAAAAAGGACGCGGATTGTTACGCATTTCCTGTCAATCCAATACATAAAATCCATCAAAAAAAATAAGATACCATATAATACAAAAGCTTCATACGCCATAGAAGACAGCAAATATAACACAGCGCTGCTGATCAGATATTTTTTCTGGCGATTTTTCAAAAACTCATAATAAAAACAAAGCGCAATAAATACATAACAGGTATTTAACTGGTAGGAAAAAGAGAAAGCAAACAGCCCATCATGGTCAAAATTCCATTGCGCAAACAAAAAGAAAAACATAAACATCAGCCCGCTGATTTTTTCCCCTGCATATTTTTTTAAAAAGACACAAAAAGATACACAGGATGCGAGAAGACCTGCCATCGTAAAAATTCGATAAGTCCATTGCGATGTACAGACGGCCTGTAAGTAAGAAGGCAATAAGTTCATCAATGTCATTCCCCATCTGCCAACCGTTAAAGAAGCAAAAAATTTTCCGGTCCTTACATTATATATGTTTTGAAGCTCATCATGCGTTGCAATGCCTGCGCTTACCAGTTGTAAATAAAAAAATATACTTAATAAGATAAAAATAAGCAGTTCTGTTTTATTTTCATTGATATAGTTTTTGAGTTTCTCCAAAAATGTATCCTCCGTTATGACAGACAAACTTTTTCAATCAGTTGCGACAACCGACCCGTAATCGCATCCCAGCGATAATTTTTCTGCACATATGCCTGTCCGTTCTTTCCCATAGCGCTGCCGGTGTCTTTCTGATTCAGCAGATAGTTTACGCACCCTTCAAATTCGTAATAATCCGTATAGTAAAGCCCGCCGTTGCTTTGGACACAGTGGCCTTTCAACACCTCGCACTTCCCGTTTACCAAAACCGGCCTGCCAACCTGAAACGCTTCCAGAACGACCATTGAGAGACTTTCAAACTGCGAAGGCAGGATCAGAAAATCACATGCCGCCAAACCGTTAAATTTATCTTCATCGGATACGAAGCCCAGAGAGACAATATCTTCTGCATCCGGTACGTTTAGAACTTCTTTTCCCATTAATAACAGTTTCAAGTTCCCGGGATTTCTTTTTTTATACTCGCAAAAGTAACGAAACAGCTCCTTACAGCCCTTGTGCTCCTCAATCCTTCCTATATACAGCATAAAATGATCTGCATGATATTTTTGCCGGAAACTTTCTGCTGAAATATGCTCCGGAATTTCAACGCCGACCCCGCCATATCCATTGTTATTCGGAGTTGACGCAATATGAAATTTTTGTTCCACAAATTTTTTTTCTTCCCTGGTGTTATAAAAGATGCCTTTCGGCAGCTGAAACATTTTGGAAAACATATTTAAATAAATTGGCAGTTCATCATGTGCAGTAGGAATTAAAATTGATTTCTCAGAAACCTCCTGCAGTCCAAAATAAGTTGTATAATATAAATAAGTAAAAAAGATAAAAACGTCGTAATCATTCTTATGATTTCTCAGATAAGCTGTCAGTTCTGTGGAGCAGGGCCCCTGCTTTTGCATCCATACTTCCTCTTCTTCCACTGAAGAACCGCCCTGCAGGATTCGTTCTGACAGTTGGTTAAACTGTTTGATATTTCTGGGTTCTTTAACAGAAAACCGCCTTACTAAAATGCCGTTAATGATCTCCTCCTCTTCGGTATATTCATCTTTCCATGTGATATAGTCAATCGCTTTTGTCGTAATGATTTCTGTCTGATATTTATCCGCCATATGTTCCGCAAGCTGCCGACAGTGCAGCTCAGCGCCTCCGTTGACTTCCAGTCCGTATCTTTGTACCACAAAAGCAATTTTTTTCATCATTCTGACTCCCATGTCTTATTTATTCGATACATTGTTTTAAAAATTCCGTATAACGTCTGACAATCACCGGCCAAACAAAGTGTTGCGTTACATAAGCATGGCCGTTCTTTCCCATTTGATCTGCCGTATCTTTGTTCTGAAGATAATAATTTACGCATCCCTCGAACTCGTAATAATTGTTAAAATACAGACCGCCTTTTGACTCGACCGCAAAATTTTTTGTGACGGCACAACCCCCATGCACCAGAACCGGGCGCATACAAAGCCAACTCTCCATAATAACAAGAGAAAAGCTTTCATTTTTGGATGGCTGGCAGAGCAGTGTTGCGGCAGCATATGCATCAAACTTGTCCTGTATGGGGACATATCCCATATCTTTGATATCGTCTGCCGCATCTTTTGGGATTTCTATCTGACCGCCGCCAAACAGCAGCAGTTTTAAATCATTGTGATTTCTCTTTTTATATTCACGAAAACAGGCAATCAATGTGTGCACATTTTTTCCGGAATCTTTGCGCCCTGCATACATAAGAAACGGATAATCCGCTTTATATTTTTTTCGAAAATCCTGCGGATGTCCCGTATATTCGGAATCGACTCCGGCCCCCAATACCTCCTGGCGGACGTTTGACAAATCAAATACTTTGTTTGCCAGCTTTTGTTCCGGTTCAGACAGAAAAATGATTCCCTTAATCCGGCCAAAAAGTTTCTTAAAACTTTTCAGATATATATAACTTTCATCATGGAAGCAGGAAATCAGTACCGATTTTTGCGGGCATACCTGTAACCCGTAGTAAGTTGTACCGAACATATACGGAATAAAAACAAACAGGTCATAGTCGTTCTGGCGTTCTTTCATAAATTGGTATAACGCGCTGCTGTTCACCATCTCGCGCAGAAAAATCTCTTCTTCCTCCGGCGTAACAGTCAGATGATTCATCAATTTATAATTAACGGTATCAAATGCTTCCGTATCTCTTTTTCTCACCGGAAAACGCCTTACTGTAATGTTGTCTACCTCTTCTGTTCCCGGTTTGTAATAATCCACATTCCAGTCGCTGCCAAACTCTTTGACACAGGTTGCCAGTACTTCAAGCTCCACGCCTGCTTCCTGCAAATGCGATACGATACCGCGCAGCTCCATTTCAGCTCCGCCCGGAATATTTTTTCCGTACCATGGCGTCACAAATCCAATTTTTTTCATTCCATAAATCCTTTCAGACATCTGACTATCTTTTCTTTGGTTTTTTCATACGAAAAATCTTCAAGCCTTTTATTTTGCTGTTCTATGATTGCATTGCGCAAATCGTTGTTTTCCAAAATCATCCGGATCATCTCAGCTGCAACTTTACAGTCTTTTTCTTTCAATGTTAAACCTGCGTCAGCCAGCGTCTCCGAAACGCCGGTGTATGCATAGGCTACAATCGGAATTTTGAAATGCATGGCCTCAAGCAGTGGAATACAAAATCCCTCATGCTCACTCATACACAAAAACACATCCGCCAGATGATAGTAGGAAAGTATTTCCTGAAATTTGATATGGCCGGTAATGTACACATCAGAAAGTTTCAATTCTTTGATATACCGGCACAATCTGTCATAGTATCGCTCTGTGCCGGAATAAGACCCGACCAGAAAAAGTCTTGCTTTTGCATTGATAAAATTTTTATAATAAAAAAATGTTTTTATAATGTCTTCCTGTTTTTTATTGGGCGATATTCTTCCGACAAAAACAAGATTGACCCAGTCGTCGTTATATTTTTTCAGGATGGTTTTGTCAGGCTCTCTGTTATAATCTACAAACGGGATTACGACGGGAATCAC
Organism: uncultured Roseburia sp.; assembly: GCA_947088675.1. Classification (GTDB taxonomy): domain Bacteria; phylum Bacillota; class Clostridia; order Lachnospirales; family Lachnospiraceae; genus Roseburia. The sequence continues at coordinate 9,221 of CAMUHN010000071.1, read as the reverse complement.
ATCTATGTTACAGGAATAACCGTTCTCTAAAAGTTCCTGTCTGTTATATCCGGAGTCAGCCCAGCAGTAATCCGCCGTCTCCCTTAATTGGGAAATTGCCGATCTGCCGCTCTCGCAAAGATCATAGGATATGCGGCTGTATTCTTTGAAAAAATGAGCGGGCGTGATATTGTGGTAAATAATAAGTTTTTTCCCCGGAAGATCTTTTAGTTTCTCATTTAACGCGGTACCGGTTGACAGATGGTAGAGAATCCTGTCATTTTGATCAGGCCGCGGCATTTTCTCAACTTTTTCAGCCAGTCCTTTTCCTATCCTGGAATCTATATTTTCCGCATAGATTTTTGTCTCATATCCCAGTTCTTTTATAATCCGATCGATTGCGAGCGTATCGTTCCCCACCCCGTCGCCATAGGAGAGTGTCGGCAGTAATTGTATCATTCTCATTTTGCATCACCTGTATTTTACGTTCTTGTTTTCATTTCTTCCAATTCTTTCTCCAGCATTTCTATTTTCTTCTTATATTCCTCCAACTCGGCCATGTACTCCCTGATCTGGTTAAAGCAGCGTATGGCGCTGGCGTTATATGCATTTTGAAAATTGACAATCGGGAACAGAAGAAATCTGGTACATTTGCGGATTCCTTTTTTGACCCATACACTGACTGGATTTGTACCGTTGACCGGAACATGCCAGGAATTATTCCAATTGTGATTCAGATAATCCAGTTCATGCATAAACTCATCCGGATCGTAGGAATCCAGGCTTTGCAGCACAGGCTTTGACAGTTCTACTTCCTCGAAGCTTAAAGGTTCTCTGTCGTAGCCCCTGTCTTTTATAGTCTGCCTGATTTCTTCCATAATCTGTTCAATATTGATTTCGTTTTCCATACCATACCCTCCCTGATTCCGCTTTGCGGAATCTTAACTCATTTGCGCGCAATAACGGCATAATCCTGGCTGCCAAAGAGACTCTCCGAAACTTTCTGCATACTCTTATTAAACGCAGCAAGGTTTTCGATCTGCTTTCCCTCTAACAGCGGGATTTGTTCGTCTAATCTGCTTTCTTCGGTAAACAGAATCTGTACATCCCGAAAACCTGCCTGTTCCGTGAAATATTTTAGTGTCAGCGGATGGACCGGCTTTTGATGCGACGGATCCATATAAAAGGCATGCGTGTAAATGGCCAGAGAAGTCGGGTTTGGCGTCTCCATGATCAAATAGCCGCCTTCTTTTAATTTTGCATATGCATTTCTGCACAGCGCCATAATCTGGCCGACAGTAAGATGTTCTACCAGCTGGCCGGCAAAGATACCGTCAATTTCATGCGCGCAGTGCGCAAGATAAGCCACGGCATCTGCTTCCACAGCGTTAAGTCCCTTGTTTTTTGCATAAAGAACAAATTCATCATAAAAATCAACGCCGGTTGCAGGAATGCGGTGTTGCTGTAATAATTCCAGAAATTCTCCCCTTCCGCATCCCAGGTCTACGACATGTTTACAGTTTTGAAAATAGGGCAGATAAATCCGCTGGCGTTTTTTTATACATTCTTCACTGCCGCGAAAATAATTTTCAAAACTAAAGTAATCAATCTCCCCATATGTATCATGAAAAGCGGCCGGTTCCGGAACGGACGTCTCCTGATTTCGTTCCTTTGGCTGTATCGGCATGGAAGCAGCCTGTTTTAATTTCTGTCTGATCGCTTCTATTTTTGCGTCAATCACCTGCATATTACGCTCTGCTTTCAATTTGTCTAACTCGGAATTATAATTTCTCTGGTTCTCCTCCAGCAGATTTATTCTCTGCAGATGATCCGTGTCTTTTTCGGAAAGACAGGAGAGCGTATGATTGTTATTTCTGATATTCTCTTCCAATAAAGGTAATGTCTGCCATAATTCCTGCTGCCCCAAAAGCGCCTCATTGTTATTCCTTGTATTTTCTTCCAGTATCTGCAGCCTTTGAATCAGACTCTCCTGCAGCAAACCTTTCTGCGACAAAAGATCATTTGTATTTCTGGTATTTTCTTCCAACGAACGTACTGCCTGCCATAACTTTTGCTGCCCCAAAAGCGCCTCGTTATTATTCCTTGTATTTTCTTCCAGCGCCTGTAACCTTTGCAGCAGGTTTTCCTGCTGTAACAGCAGTTCATTGTTATGTCTTACATTCTCTTCCAAAACCTGTATTCTGTGAGAATAATTTTCTTCGATTAATTCAAGTTTTACCCGAAAAGGCTCTGTCACTGCGAGTATAAAATCAGCCGCTTTTTTCTTTAAGCCCTTAAATGCCATTGATTTCTCCTCATTTATTTCAATAGAAACTTCCATTCATGCGCCACTCTGACCAGACCGACATCCTCTTTTGTGGAATACAGCTCCAGGACGGCAGCTTCTCTCCAGTAATCCACCGGGATCCCCGTTTCAGATTCTATGGCCAGATCCAATGTATATCTTCCCGTCATCAGCACGATATTTTTCAGCAGAATCTCCACGGTACCGTCTTCTTTTAAATCATACTTTTCCATTTTATCCAGACGTGTATTTGTCCCGTAACAGTACACGCCGTCAGTGCGGAAAATACCGATCCCGACCACAGCGTCAAAAACCGTTTCATATATTTTATAATCTAAATGAACCGTGATATCCGTACCGGTTTCAAAGAGAGCCTTTTTCCTTTTGTCCTGATCCAGCAGTTCAATCCGAATGATTCTCGCTTTTCCGTTTCCCCAGCGTCTCAGATTTTTTTCTGCAGTTGCATCGTTTTGTTTTTCTGGCGTTTCCCGTTTTTCCTCGTTCGCATTGTTTTTTTCCTTTTCTGCGATACGGGCCGCTTCTTTTTCTGCGATATGTTCCCGTTTTTTCCCCATATAATCAAGATAAACGGGATGTACCTCCCTCGGCTTTCCGGCTTCTTTTACAGCGCCCTCATGAATCCAGATGCTTCGCTCGCAGATTTGTTCAATCTGTCCCAGTGAATGGGAAACGATGACGATGGTTGTCCCATTGGCCTTGATTTCTTTTAGTTTCTGAAAACATTTTGCCTGAAAATTAGCGTCGCCCACCGCAAGAATTTCATCAATCAGCAATACATCGGCATCCACATTGATTGCAACAGAAAACGCAAGCCGCATATACATTCCGGAAGAATAAGTCCGCACCGGATTGTCAATATATTCTTCCAGTTCGGAAAAGGCAATGATATCGTCCAGTCTCGTATCAATTTCTTTTTTGCTCAAACCAAAGATGGCTGCGTTGATATAAATATTTTCTCTTCCGCTTAAATCCGGATGGAAACCGGCGCCCAGCTCGATCAGGCTGGAAACGCGTCCAAGAATCTCTATTGTTCCCGCATCGGGATAAAGAATTTTGGTCAGAAGCTTGAGCGTCGTACTTTTCCCGCAGCCGTTTTGTCCGATCAGGCCGACCGCTTCACCCTTTTTTACATGAAAACTGATTCCTTTTAACACCTGCCGAAATTCATATCTGCGTCTGCTGCGAAACAGTGCACGTTCTTTTATTGTATTGCCTTTATCCAGAAACACCTTGAAACTTTTGGCGACATGATTCACTTCAATCGCATTTCCTGTCTGCATTACATTTCCTCCGAAAAATGCCTTTTTAAGTATTCGAACACAATCACGCCGATGATTAAGACAACTGCGCCAAACAGCACTGCCTGTATCAGCGTACTGACGTCCGGTACTTTCTTATAATAGAAAATATCTCTGTACGCGGCAAGAACCGGAGTCATTGGATTGACTGCAAAAACAGGACGCACATCATCCGGCACAATATCCACCCCATACATCACAGGGCTTAAAAACTGCCATGCCATCATCAGAATTCCAAGAATGTATTCGACGTCACGTAAAAATACAGTTACGGCGGACGCCAGCATAGTAAGCCCCAACGCCAGCAGATACTCCACCAGTATAATGACCGGCAGATAAAAAACTGCAGCGGGGTTGATTCCGTAACCGGTTACAAGAATTACCGCAAACACAACGAGAAAGGAGAGCAGCATATTGACCAGCTGACATGTGACATGTGCGATCGGTAAGACTTCTCTTGGAAAATATATTTTATTTACCATGTCTTTCTGCGCCCAGATGCAGCTTGCGCCCCCGGTCACCGATGTGCTGAAAAAGATCCAGGGAATCAGCGCCACAAACAAAAATAAATAGTAGTTTTCATAGCCTGCGCGCATAATATTTGAAAATACAATGGTATATACGATCAGCTGAAACAAAGGATTCAGAAAGGTCCATAAAAATCCCAGAAAAGATCCTTTATATCTGCCGCGCAGATCACGTTTGATCAGACTGAATATCATCTGTCTGTACGCAAAAATTTCCCGCAGGACTTTCATTGTAGTTCCTCCAATAAGATCTGTTCCATTTTGCCCGCACTGTTTTCCCAGCTTACCGGACGATAGGTCAGGAGCTTCTGTTTTAACTCTTCGTATTCTGTCTTATGCTCCGAATAATACCTGACTTTTTCACATAACTCATCTGCATCATCCTGTTTCACATAGATCCCGTGTTCATTCCCGACTTCTCTGTGCACAGGAATATCTGCCGCAATCACAGGCGTCCCATGCAGAAAAGCTTCCACAATCGGAAGTCCGAACCCCTCTGTATAACTTAAAAATGCAACAAATTTCGCTTTTCGGTACAGATAGAACAGTTCTTTATCATGCAATCCCTCAAAATGGAAAATATGTGTTCCAAAATCGGGATGATTTTTTAACGCAGCAGTAAATTGTTCCATATTCCATCCGACAGATCCGGCAAAAATTATGTTATAACCCATTTTGTTTAATCCCCTGTCGTATGCGCAAAGAAGAAGTTTATGATTTTTACGCGGCTCAATCGTTCCGACCATCAGGAGAAACGGCCGCTTCCCGGCGGCGGAAATAATGCTTTTTCGGACTTCTTTTTCCGTAACATTTTCCGAACGATTAAAATCTGCGCCTAACGGAACAATGCGGCAGGGCAAAAGCGGCGTCTGCACTGTATTGGCAAGATTTTCAAGCGCCCTGGCAGTAGCTTTTGCATTTGTAATCATAAGGTCCGCATACATAAGATGCGCGCCGATATAATCCATAAAACAGTAAACGCCGCGCTGCAGGCAGTATTGCGGATGCGTGACCGGAATAATGTCATAAATATGCACTGCAATTTTTGCACCCTGTCTTTTCAGGACAGGAAGAAGATAGCTCCTTTTTATGCGTCCCATCCATACGGCATCCAGATCGAAGAAAATGCTGCCATGTCCAATTTCCTCTATTTTAACCGGATCTTTTGTAATCATTTTTTCCTTGACGCCCTGTTGGCGGATATAATAATTCAGAAAGGCCGTATGGTCTATACGGTAATAACAATGGTCAGCCGCATTGTAGTGCAGCAGTACGGTTTCAAAATTGCGGTTTTCAAGAAACCGGACCGTTATTTCGCGCGTTACACGCTGGATTCCTGTCACATAGGCAGCCAGTGTCAGTACGCTGATATCGATATACAGTTTCATAAAAATACCTTTCTGATTACTTTTTGTATTGGCGCCGGCAGTTTTTTGCCCAATTCCCGCAGGGATGATTTGTCTGTCAGACGGTAGAGACGGCCCAGTGTTTTATAACGAATCCCTGTGTTCTGTCTGAAATACGGGTTATTGATAAATTGTATATGGTTGATGGCCGCTGCGCTGGATTTTGTAATTTCCCGCAGAAATGCCGTCTGAAACTCTTTCTGCGTCATCCAGAACCTGCGTCCCCATGCATCCGCCGTTTTTTGATCAGGCATCCGGCTGTATACGGCAGTATATACGGAGTGAAAAAAATCCGGGTTGGAGAGAGCCGTATATTTTGAGATGTCAATCTGCTGCGGATGGTTTCCGACATTGCTTAAAAAAGTAATTCTGCTGTATGCAAAAGGCCTGTCTGCAGCTTTCAGGCTGTCCGCAACAATCTGGTATATTTTTTCATAAACTTTTTCTGACTCCATATCTTTTCACCGTTCGCTATGAATGCCAAAACAGTCACGGCGCTGATAACACGTCCTGCTTTCTGCACCGGAAGATAGTGTGCGTTCCGCTGCAGCTGTGAGAACTTTTATGTAGCGTTCGATAATGGCTGGCATCTCATATTCTCTGAATGCTGTTTTTTCTTCCGGAAGCGTTCTGGCATAATTGATTTTCTTTCGCCATTCTTCTACGGAAAACGGATCTTCCACATAGACGGCTTTTTTTTGCGTGACTTCTTCCAGACATGTTTTTCGGGTCATAACGACCCGTTTTCCCTTTCTCATGGCTTCAATCGGTGGCATTCCAAATCCTTCAAATACGCTCGGAAACAGAAACAGACTGCAGTTTTCATACAGGCAGTCGCGCTCTTCGTCCGAGACATAACCTGTCAGTACGATTCTCTCTTCTATATGCAGCTCTCTTATTATTTTTTTTACCTGTTCCTCCCTGCCGCCGACGCCGCTGATGACAAGCTTTCTCTCTTTTTCCTGCGTCATTGTTTTTAAGAGAGTACTTAAGTTTTTATGTGGCGTCATGGAACTGACGCAGTAATAGTAACGATCCTTTTGAATCGGATATTTTTCTTCTATTATATGGAAGTCAAGCTGTGATTCCTTTGTGATAATCGGTATATATATCATTTCTATTTTATCTTTTACAAAAGGAAAATGGCGGATCAGGTCGTTTTTGCAAAAGTTGGAAATTGTTATCAGCCTGTCGGTTGTCCTGCATGTATTCCAATACGCATATCTTTGAAATATTCTTCTGACCCACGAAAAATTTTTGGGATAATGCATCACCTGAATATCATGAATGACATTGACATAGGGAATCCCGCTGCCGTGTTTTAACGGCTTGTTATACATTGGAATAAACAAAACATCTACCCTGCAGGATGCGGCAACAGCATCCAGGTGGATGTTTTCCCATAAAACACGATACATGCGGTTTGACGATGTCACGTTACAGACTATCAGCTTCATCATTGGTTTCTTTGTATATTTTCGAAAACTTCTGGCGTTATTTTTTGCTGTCAGGAGGATGTATTCATTTTCCTTGTCATACGCCAGAAACCCTTCCAGCAGGTTTCTGATATAAGATTCTGTCCCGCCGCATTTTCCCGGCCTTACCCAGAGCAAATCTATTCCAATCTTCATTTTTTTCCTCAATCTTTAATCCACTGTGCCCAGTTTCTGCGATAATCCTCCGGACTCATAGCTTCATTTTCTTTAAACAGCTGATAAAAAAGATCTTCATTTCCGATACCGGATTTTTTGATTACAAGATCCATTGGGTCAATCGTAAAACGCAGCAGCTCTTTTGCAGCGTTAAATCTTCTCTTTATGATATAATCGCGTAATTCCACTCCATAATTTGTGACAAACAGTTCCTGCAGTTTTTCTTTTGAAAGGTGAAAATGATCTGTCAGCAGTTCGTACAGATTGCTCTCCGCAAAATTCGTGTTAATGTATGCGCGGATTTCTTTCATAATATCCTTGCGGTTCATTGTCTGTGTAATGCATTCCACGAGAAGCTGTGTCAGCACGCTGTGGATCTGCAGCTCTGAGATATTTTCTTTTATATAGAAAGAAAGCCTTTCGATCAGCGCATGTATTTTTACGAAATCCGCCGGCGTAAAGACCGGCGTCTGATTTTTTCCCCGAAACAGCCGGTAAAACGCTTCAGCGCCTGTTCCGTTGTAATGTACCCACGCCAGCTCCCATGGATCCTCTTTGCTGCTGATATGTTCAAAAGTGTGATGACAGTCAATCCAGATACATTCTCCTTTACGGATTGGAATGGACGCGCCCTCACAGGCAATGCTGCCTTTTCCTTTTAATACCAAAAAAATCAGATAGGAATCCAGATTTTCACGTCTGCATACATGCGGCACAAGACTTTTCAGTTTTCCGGTTTCCTGCACATAAAGAAGATTATTTTTGGCAAAAGGTTCCGGTGTATGAAGCAGACGGTCTGACCGGGTTACGCCCTCGGTAGCAAACATTTCTTTCATTTTTATATCCTTTCTCTCCAGTAGTCGAGTGTCTCCTGTATTGTCTGCTTTAACGGAATAGACGGCCTCCATCCTGTTGCCTGATGCAGTTTTGTAATATCCGCCTCAATCATTGGCACATCTACAGGACGTATTTTATTCGGATCTGTCTCAACACGTATAGGCGTTTTTGACAGTGTGATAATCACATCAAGTATCTCCCGAATCGCATAGGCATGGCCGCTTCCCACGTTATAGGTTTCACCTGCTTTTCCTTTTTCGATCAGCTGCGCATAGGCGCGGACAACGTCGCGCACATCGGTAAAATCACGCTTTGCATCCAAATTTCCGACATACATGACAGGCTCCTTTTTCCCCGCTTCGATCTGTGCAGCCTGGCGGCAGAAATCGGAGACCACAAAAATCGGCAGCTGACGCGGGCCGATATGGTTAAATGACCTTACCATAATCAGATTCAGGTTATATGCCTGCGCATAAATACCGGCCAGCATATTCTGGCAGACCTTTGTTGCCGCATAGATATTTCCGGGCCTTAGTCTGTTCTCTTCTGTTATGGGGACTTCAGACGGCCTGATATGTCCGTACTCCTCACCGGAACCGACAAACAAAACAACCGGTTTGTAAAATAACTCCCGAATGGCATCCATCACATAAATGCTGCCCTTTACATTCACATCTATAGTCAGCCCCGGATTATTCCAGGCAACGGAAACGGAGCTTTGAGCCGCAAGGTGAAAAATACAGTCAGGACGTATTTGATAGAGCAGACTGACAATCTGTTCTTTTTCCAGAATATCTAAATTGTGAATTGCAGCATGTTCCATTTCCAGCGATTCTTCTGGCAGTTTAGTGGCATGGACTTCCATCCCATGGTTTTCTGACAGTTCTTTTGCGAGGTAGCTGCCGACAAAACCTGCGGCTCCAATGATCAGTGCTTTTTTCATATTCTGCATGCAAACTCTTTCAAGTTTCTCTCTTTCTCCCTTGTATTTCCGGCGGGTAGTTCGATTGCCAATAAAAAAGTGTACGATTTGATAGTTCATACATTACTGCGCTATTGTATACCTTTTGATAAGAAAAATCAACTTGTTTTTTTGCTTTTCACAGAATTTTACAGAATATTGTCATATTTAGCCAAAATGTCAAATCGTACACAATTTGACAGGAACTGGAAAATTACATCATGAGAAAGGTACT
>CAMUHN010000070.1 GCA_947088675.1 uncultured Roseburia sp. | reverse complement strand
CATGCTCCCATAACTTTCTTTACCGCGCCGCACAGCTCCCATTTTTCATATTCTTACAGTATTTTAATGGGAATCTTATACCGCTCTCCTGCTTCCTTCATTGTCATTTTTGTATATATGCTCCTTTCCCAGCGTACAGACAATCCCTCCTTTGGGATTACATTTATTGTATGTCTGCTTTCCTCAAATGTCTAATACCTATATAGCATATTGAAAAATGCCTGTTTTGTATATCTTATTTACAGAAAAAAAGAAAACTGCTGCACAATGCCAAATAAGCCATTTGCAGCAGTTTTCCATTCACTGTCCGGTATCTTTTCCTTATTCTTCACTATTTTATGTCTTCTTTTCCTATTTCCGTCAAATACTCCTTCACATATTCTATAAACCGCTGCATTGCCGGCGAAAGAGCCAGATTCTTTTTCGGGCCAGAACACAGCCGCTCTCTATCTTGGGATCTAATGGCCGCAGGCATAGGGTACAACTGGAACGTGAATATGGCGTAAATCGGAGCACCCTCAGTAACCGGGTAAAACAGCTCTCCCCTATCAAAGTATCAGATGAGGAGACGGTCACACGCAAGGAGTATAAGGCACTCCGGAAAGAGAGCCAGCGCCTTAAGATCGAGAACGAAATATTAAAAAAAGCGGCCGCCATATTCGCAAAAGAACAATAGCCGAAATTGTGGCTTTTATCCAGAACAATCAAACCGATTACTCCATATCCCAGCTTTGCTGTGCTTTAAAATTCCCAAGAAGCACCTATTACAAGGCCCTGGTCTGTGTGCTTTCAAACAGGCGGCAGGAGTATGAAGAGTTTGGCCGGAAAGTGAAACAGGCACAGAAAGATTCAAAGAAAAGGTACGGAGCCGTCAAAATATGCCGCGTACTTAACGACAGCGGGACGCCCTGCCGTGTCCAGCGTGTCCAGCGGCATATGGCAGAGCACTGTTTCAGCCAGCTTTTAAACTGCAGTTCTGTCATTCCCGTACTTTCCAGTACCTCCATCACAAAACCACGCTCCGATCATCTCAGTTATCATGATTATTATAACTTTTGCGTATGCAAAAATCAATTTTAACGAATTGTCATGATAGCCTCAAAACGCGCCGCATCAATAAAATCTGTCACAAAATCTGTCTTTGGGTGAAAACAGATTTCTTCCGGCGTACCGATCTGTTCCACACATCCCTGATTTGTAATAATGATCGTATCTGACACTTCCATCGCTTCCTCCTGGTCATGCGTCACAAATATGCTGGTAACGCCGACGCGGCCAATCATCTCCTTTAACCAGGAACGCAGTTCCCGCCGCACTTTCGCGTCAATTGCGGCAAAAGGCTCATCCAGAAGCAAAAGTTTTGGACCCGGCGCCAGCGCCCTTGCAAATGCAACGCGCTGGCGCTGCCCGCCGGATAACTGATGCGGATAACGCTTCCCGAGATCTTTCATTGCGATCAGCTCCAGCAGTTCGTCTACCTTTTCCGTGATCTGCGCTTTTTTCTGTTTTTTCACTTTCAACCCGAACGCAATATTATCGGCAACTGTCATATAACGAAACAGCGCATAATTCTGAAAAACAAACCCGATCCCGCGCCTGCTGCCCGGGAGATCGTTTACTCTTTCTCCATTGATAAGGATATCTCCGGAATCTGGCATATCAAGTCCCGCAATCATTCTTAAAATTGTCGTCTTCCCACTCCCGCTCGGTCCGAGGAGAGCCGCAAGATGCCCTGCTTCCACCCCAAAATTCACATCATTGGAAGCCAAAAATCCGTCGAATGTTTTATTGATGTTTTTTAGTTCCACATACATCGCTACTCTTCCCCTCCTTTGCATTTTGCCTCCGCAAACGTCCGCGCAATCAGTACCAGTACCGCAAGAAATACAAGTATGGAAGACACGGCAAATGCGGCCGTTGTGTTAAACTCGTTGTAGAGTATCTCGACATGAAGCGGCAGCGTATTTGTCTTTCCCCGCAGATGGCCGGAGATCACCGATACCGCGCCAAATTCTCCCATCGCGCGCGCGCTGCATAAGATAACGCCGTAAAGCAGGGCCCATTTAATATGCGGAAACGTAATCTTAAAAAAAACGGTCAGCCCGCCTGCCCCCATCAGAGCCGCGGCCTCCTCCTCGTCACGTCCCTGCGCATTCATCACAGGGAACAGTTCGCGGAATACGAACGGAAACGTCACAAATATGGTCGCAAGCAAAACGCCCGGTACTGCAAACACAATCTTAATTCCGTGCGCCTTTAAAAAGTCGCCCATCCAGCCGACATTCCCGAACGTCAGAATAAAAACCAGCCCCGCAATCACCGGGGAAATGGAAAACGGCAGGTCTATTAATGCGGCAAGCAGCTGCCGTCCTCTGAAATAAAATTTTGACAGCAGAAAGGACGCAAACACGCCAAATACCGTATTAACTGCCACAGAGCAGACTGTCGCACAAAGCGTAAGCTTTAACGCTTTTACAGTATATTCGTCGAATACCGCATCACGAAATGCCAGAAAACCGTCCCGAAGCGCATTAACCAAAACTACGCCAAGCGGTAGCACAAGCATGACAAATAAGAACAGCGCGGCAATCGCAATCAGACTGTATCGGACAACGGCAAACGAACTGTCCGCAGGCGGACGAACCACTTTTTGAATGGATGCAATGCCGTCCCCTTTTGTATATTCTCTGTAATCTCTCTTTTTCAACAAAATAATCCCGCCTTTCTCACCCTTTGCAAAACTTTTGCATGGAAAGCTGTACCGAATTGATCACCAGCATCAAAAGAAATGATATGACAAGCAGAACCAGCGCAATCGCAGTCGCATCCGCATACTTGTACTGCTCCAGCTTCGTCATAATAAGAAGCGGCGCGATCTGCGTCTGATACGGAATATTTCCGGCGATAAACACAACGCTTCCGTATTCGCCGATCCCTCTTGCCAGAGCCAGTCCAAATCCGGCCAAAAGAGCCGGAAACAACTCCGGCAGAACCACGCGGAAAAAAACGGTTCCCTTTCCCGCACCAAGCATCATGGCCGCTTCCTCATACTGTCTGTCCAGCTTCATTAAAACCGGCTGCACTGACCTTACAACAAACGGAATGCCGACAAAAACCATCGCAATCATAATCCCAATTCGCGTATATGCAATTTTAATTCCAAAATTGGTAAAAAAAGCCCCAATCCATCCTTTGTCTGAGTAGAGATAAGTCAGCGCTATTCCAGCGACTGCAGTCGGCAGGGCAAACGGAAGCTCAATCAGTCCGTCCATCAATCGCTTTCCAAAAAAATCATACCGCACCAGCACCCATGCCAGTATCAGTCCGAACACTGCGTTGATAAGGGCAGCGGCAAACGCGCACGAAAAGCTGACCGCATATCCCGATAACACCTGGCGCGAAGTAACAACTTCCATAAATTCCCGAAACTCAAGTTTTCCCGCGCTGATAAAGATGGACGCAAGCGGAATTAATACGAAAAAACCAAGCATCGAAACGGTAACGCCGAACGAAAGTTTATATCCTGGAATTACTTTTACGCCCCTTTTGTTTTTTACTTTTACAATCTGCTGTTCCATATGCCCCTCAATTCTCGTAAATCTGATCAAAGATGGCGCCGTCGTTAAAGTATGTCTCGTAAGCCTCGTCCCATCCGCCAAACGCTTCGATTGTAGTCAGATTCATATCCAGATTAAACTGATCGGAAAATTCCTGTAAAATCGTTTCGTCAGACGGACGATAAAAATTCCTGCCGGCCAGACGCTGCGCATCTTCGCTGTAGAGATATTCCAGATATGCTTTTGCGAGATCCTCCGTCCCATGCTCCTTTACATTGCCATCCACGACAGCGACAGAAGGCTGCGCCAGAATACTGATACTTGGCGTCACAATTTCATACTGATCCGGATATTCCTGCATGGAAAGATATGCCTCGTTTTCCCAGGCAATCAGAACATCGCCCTGTCCGTTTTCCACAAACGTATTGGTCGCGCCCCTGGCTCCGGAATCAAGCACAAGGACATTTTGATACAGCTCTTTCATATATTCTTTTGTCGCCTCCGTATCGCCGCCGTCCTGCTGCTGCCAGTAAGCCCATGCCGCAAGAAAGTTCCAGCATGCGCCGCCGCTTGTCTTGGGATTTGGCGTAATAACGCCAACCCCGTCTTTGATCAGATCATCCCAGTCGCGGATTCCCTTTTCATTGCCCTTGCGCACCAGAAACACAATTGTGGAAGTATAGGGCGCGCTCTCACCCTCAAATTCCGACAGCCATCCGTCCTCAATCAGTCCGGCCTGCTCGATTGCCGTGACATCGCGTGCAAGCGCAAGCGTCACGACATCGGCCTCATTTCCCTCAATTACGGAACGCGCCTGCGAACCGGAACCGCCATGCGACTGTGTCACAGTGATCTCCTCGCCGCTCTTCTCACGCCAGTATTCCAAAAACAGCTCATTGTAGGAAGCATAAAATTCCCGCGTCGGATCATAGGAGACATTTAACAATTCTCTTCCCGCGCTGCCGCTATCTCCCGCATTCCCGTCAGAACCGTCTCCGCATCCCGATCCAAAAACACAGAAAGCCATCCCCAAAGCAATGAAACCCTTTCCCCAGTTCTTTCCCATATGAAACCTCCATGATTTTCTTTTTTCATTTTAAATGGCAGACTGTAATCGGAATGAGATCTGCCTCTTTTTTCCAGAACAGTATATAACAGATATCCGGCAAAAAGCAACTATATATTCCATTTTCTTAATATATTTATATTGTTTTTTATATGATTTCCGGAAATTGATATGATTTGACAATAAGATTCTATTTCTATATAATTAAAAAGACGGCTAAACACACGCACCGGAAACTACGGAGAATTGCTATGACGCTGAAACATATACGTATCTTTGTTACGGTCTATCAGGAAATGAATATAACGGGCGCCGCCCGGCAGTTAGGCATGACGCAGCCTGCCACCAGTCTCGCGATACGCGAGTTAGAGCAGCATTACGGCACAAAACTGTTCGAACGCTCCGGCCGCGGCATTCGCGCCACGGAAGCCGCCCTGCACCTGTACCCTGACGCAGTGCGCCTGCTGTCTCTCTATCAGGAGATGGATGGGGAAATGAAAAACTGGAATACGAACGGTAAACTTCGCATCGGTTCGAGCATCAGTATCGGATCGTGTATACTCCCCCACCTGTTGACAGAGTTTTTAAGAAAATATCCGGATCTTGACACCTATGTCAAAGTTGACAGTTCGGATCTGATCGAAAAAAACATTTTGGAAAATAATCTGGACTTTGCGCTGATTGAAGGAAGAGTGCATTCCGATAAAATCCGTTCCGAAATTATAATGGAGGACGAACTGATTCCGGTCTGCGGACGTTTTCATCCCCTTGCAGACAAAAAAGATGTGGAACTGGAAGCTCTAAAGAACGAACGCTTTCTGATGCGCGAAAAAAACAGCGGTACAAGAGAACTTGCCGAGTCCGTTTTCGCCCTGAAAGACTTTTTTATCGACCCGGTCTGGGAAAGCACAAGCACCGCCGCCTTAATCAATGCCGTATGCGCAGGGCTTGGCATATCCATTCTGCCCAAACGTATGCTGGAAAAACAGCTGCGCACGCATCAGGTATTCTCTTTTTCGTTGAAAGATGTCAATTTAAAACGTTATTATTATCTGATCTATCATGAAAATAAATTTATTTCCCCGATTATGCAGGATTTTTTTGAACTGGCGCATCAGAGAGCAAAAACCAAATAACCGCTGCACCTTACTCTGTTTTATATTTCGGTGCAATCAGTTTCTTTCATATGGATATTCTTTGCATGTATTAAATCGCTGACACCGTCTACTTCCGTCCACTCATACTCTGAAATATCTTTATAAAAGAGAGAAAAATCATCTTTAAATATCATCTGAACCAATGCATTTTCATACCACTGGTCATAATATCCGCTTTCCACCATACTCTCTATTTCATCCCGCATGGCAAGCGCGCTTTTTCGGTCAAGCTTTGTGATACCGGCATATTCCCCATAATAGACATCAAGATCCTTACTCATGACAAGCACACGATCCCCCGATACCTGGACATTGTAATCTCCATCCTCATTGATGGAACTGTCCAGCAGAACCATAGCGTGCTCTGTGGGCCTGCATACGACATCACGCACCAGTTCCCTGGACATTACAATATCGCCGTCTATTAAAACGATATTCTCAGCGTCCAGATGTTCCCTTGCAAACCAAAGAGAAGCAATGGAGTTTGTCACCTCATAAAACGGGTTGTTTATAAAAACGACATGCTCCAGCTCCTGCTCAATACTCCTGTGCTTATGGCCGGTCACTACCACAATATCCGCATCCGCATCAAATTTGCGAATCAAATTAACCATCCTCGTAATCAGTGTTGTATTCTCATCCAGTCGAAACATGGATTTCGGATTGTCCAGTGTCAACGGTTGTAATCTGGAACCTTTCCCTGCAACTAAAAAAATGTATTTCATTTTTCCCCTTTCCTGCCTTTAGCGCTTCTACGGCTCCTGCCAAAGCAGCAGCCCGACTCTTTTTATTGCCTTATCTGTTGGAAACCTGATATCCACTCCATATTCTTTCATACTTTTTATGATATTTACCCCCAACGCCTCCAGAGGTGTCCGGGACATATACGGATGATTACAGCGCTCTTTGCCGCACCCTCCTTTGCATAATTTACAGGAACCGCCAATAAAGGAAATTGCATTTGAACTGTTTTTCTGATACATCCACTTTTCCAGTTCCAACAACACTTTATGCAAAATTACGCTGGAATCATTTCTGATCTTTTCATAATCGCTCTGCTGCCGTATTTCGAGAGCGATCTGCACAACCAGTCCAAAGTCATATTCTCCCATCATCTTTCGGTAATCGAGATCCGGCAGGTTTGGCGGACATCTCCAGTTACGGTTGTATTTTCCACAATAAAAGCAATTCATTCTGACATTTTCTTCAAAGATAAATTTGCCCGGATCAACAATAATTCCCTCTACATTCGGATTTAATGTTTTCAGATAATTAATTACTTCGTCTTTCAGCATTTTCTCCCGACCTCCGACAGGAAGCATTCTCAATACCTACATAGCAAAAAATTGTTTCATTTCCTCTATCAGCATATCGTAATCTTCCATCTTTAAATCGCCGATATGTGCAATACGGATACTGGAACTGCCGAGTTCGCCTCCGACCGGATTTACCATAATGTTTCTCTCATCTTTAAGATAAGTAAAAAAGTCTCCGGCAATCTTTTTTTCAAACCGAAGAGGCGTAATGGCATTTGACAGTGGGAACTTTGGTATATGTACCGGCAGCTTTTCAATCCGTTTTCTGAAATAGTCACACCTTTCTTTTACTTCACCTACACGTGATGCTGCGCCCCCGTTACGAATAATTGTTTTAAGCATGTCATTGAGCTCAAACAGAACCCCTACACAGGGTGTGAACGGCGTCTGCCCTCTTTTTATATTTTTCAGGTAATCCTGAAAATCAAAATACATCGTCTGTGCGGAATGTTTCTGTATCTTCTCCTCTATAATTTTTCTGCTGAGCGTAACAAGTGAAAGTCCGGGCGCCAGACAAAGCCCTTTTTGCGAACTGACAATCGTAACGTCAATGCCATATTTTTTCATATGATATTCATCGCATAAAAAAGTACTGATCGCATCCACAAGCAGATAAAGATGATTTCTCTGACAAAACTGATGGATCATTTCTATATCATACAGCTGCCCTGTATAGGTCTCATGTAAATTAACCAGAAGTCCTGTATATCCTCTCCCGTCGTAAGCTGCCAGATGTTCCGGCAGCAGCTGTTCGTCCTGTCCAAGCTTTATCGCATCAAAAGGGATCTTATGAATCTCACAGATCTTTTCAAAGCGTTCTCCAAAAGTACCGCCGGAAATAACCAGCAGCTTATCCTCTTCCCAAAAACAATTCATCACGGATGCTTCCATTGCACCGCTGCCGGACGCAGTCAGAAACATAACCTCGCAGTCATCTCCAGCATCCATCAGCTCCAACAGCATTTCTCTGTTTTCCAGCATAAGGCTGGAAAACTCCGGTGTCCTGAAATAAGGCACGACATGGCTGCGCACCTCTAATGTGTGAGAATACATCTGTGCCGGCCCTACCGTAAATAATTTCATTTCATCCCTGTCTCCGCGCTTGCCCAAGCCCTGTTCCACCATACCGGTTGTTCTATCCATTTGTTTGTATTTCCTCCATCCAAAAACAATCCAAATTATTTTGTCCTGATCCCCTCCAAAATGATCAGGTTCATTATAAATCCCCTACCAGATTTGTGTCAATACCTTCTGTCAGAAAAAATCGAAAGCCGAAATACCGCAGTATTTTAACCATTATGCTTTCTGCCTTAACCATTTATCCCTTTTTGTCGCGTACAGCGCCTTAAAGATATCAATATCTTCCAGTGTTGTTATTTTGATATTTTTATTGGAACCAAACGAAAAATGCAGCTCTTCCCCAAGTTCCAGCATCAGCGTATTCGTATAGACAGAATCTGTGATCCCCTGTTTTAACGCCTCCTTATGTGCCCAGAGCGCTCTCTCGTAACGGTACGCCTGCGGCGTCTGCACACGCATAATATCATTTCTGTCAATGCCCGAATGGCCGGCTTTTCCGTCTTCCGTGCGCATAATCGTCTCCTGACAGCGGATGGCAGAAAGCCCCGATCCAAACTCTTTTGCCTTTTCGATACAGTCTGTTATAATCTTCTGCGAAATCATTGGCCGGACGGCATCATGAATTACCACGATATCCGCTCCGCCGCAGACGTCCTCCAGAGCAAGCAGCGCGTTTCTTGCAGATGACTGCCCATTGCTGCCGCCGTCCACAATCCAGTTTAATTTTGTAATGCCCGCCGCTGCCGCATAACCTCTTAAGACATCCTGCCACCCGTCAATACAGGACACCACAATGCCATCTATAGCAGGATGTTTCTGAAATGCCTCCAGTGTATAGATAATAATTGGTTTCTCATAAATACTGATAAACTGCTTTGGCACGGACTGTTCTGTACGAGAACCGCTGCCGCCGGCCAGAATTACCGCATAATTCATCGTCTTCCTCCCGTCTAAAAGTCATTGTTTTTCATTGCATACAATGCTTTAAACATCGCCACATCCTCTACCGTATTGATCTTTAAATTCAAATCGGAGCCTTTCGAAAAATGCACGTTTCTCCCCAGTCCTGATATCATATTATTTGTATCATTCTCCCCTGTAATATCTTTTAGCAGCGCTTCCTCATGCGCGCTTTTCAGCTCCCCAAGCCGGTACGTCTGCGGTGTCTGAATACGCCGGAATACATAGCGTGAAATAGACAGCTTTCCTGTCACCCCGTCATCCGTCATCATCACATTGTCCATGGAAGTTACAGCTGCCACTCCCATCCCTTTCGTCCTGCAGGAGGCAATGCTGTCTGAAATAATCTCATCCGACACCATCGGGCGTATCGCATCATGCAGCACAACAATATCCTCCGGCGAACAGTCTTCCATCAGGCGGTCCACCGCAAGCTTTGACGTCTCCTGGGCAGTAATCCCGCCCGGTATTACCGTTTTAAGCTTGCTTATTTGAAATTGTTTCGCATAAGCCTCCACCATATTCTCCCAACCCTTTAAACACGCGACCACAATCGCGTCAATTTCCGGATGATTCTGAAATATTTCCATTGTATATACAATCACGGGCCTGTTATACACATTTACAAACTGTTTTGGAATATCCATTTGAAATGTGGGATCTTTTCCCGCCGCAAGCAATACTGCAATATTCATCCTGCCGTCCCCCTTACTGTTGATCCATGGCAGAAAACTGCCTTAACATTGATACTGTTTTCGAAAGCCCCTGCCTGATTGGCGTTAACGGTTTCCATCCGAGCCGCACAATCTTTGTATCGTCTAAAACTGCCGTTTGGGCAGCTGAGTATCCTGCCCGCTCTACCTCGTCGGGCAGTTCAAAAACGACTTTGGTTCCCGCCTCTTTTGCAAGCAGCGCGGCAAGATCTTTCAAACGGATATCGGACGCACGGTCTACAATATTTACTGCGCTCCCGCTCTCTCCTCTGAGCAGAAGAACAAGCGCCGCCAAAGCAGCGTCCGCCGCATATGTATAGGAGTAAAGCTGATTTCCCTGACTTTTCAGAACAATATCCTCACCAAAAACAGCTTTCCTGATAAACTGCGCGATCGCTTTGGAATCATCTTTTGCCATGGTAGGCCCATACACGCGCGAAAACCTGCCAATTACAAAATCCTGTCCGTACTTTGCCGCAAACGCATTGCAGAGCGCTTCTCCAAGGCGTTTGCTCTCCGGATAGCCCGCGCGCAGCGTATTGCAGTCAAGGTATCCCAGATACGCCTCGTTAAACTGGTCCGTATCCCCCCTGTTTTCACCATAGATCTCAACGGACGAAAAAAAGAAAAAACGTCTGCACGAATGGCTCGCCGCATAGGTCAGCAGTTCATATGTTCCCTGCACATTTGCCGTAATGGTACCGACCGGATCAGTGGCGTAGGCTCTCGGATGCGTATTGCTGGCCGCATGAAGCATGTAATCCATACAGCCGGCTTCCGGAAACGGTTTTGTAATGTCATGCGGCAGCCACCTGAAATTGGAATCGCCCCAATACCGGTCAAAACTTTCCCGGGCCGCAGCCTCGCTCCTGCTGACAGCAATAATCCGTATCCCGCTGCCATACTCCCGGTTCCTACACATCAGCAGATCAACGATGACGGACGCAATCATGCCTGTGGCTCCGGTGATACAAATTGTTTTATGGTCCAGTTTTTCCCATGGGATATCCTGTGAAAGAAGCTCTGTGAGCTCAGACTGATAAATCCGGTTTTCTAATCGTCTTGCCAATTCGTTTTCCCTCCCGCCTTTTCTGTCACTGTTTATCCTGTTACCGTCATTGCGTTTTATATTTCTTCTGCAACACCGGTATGTGCGCTTCCCAAATCATCCGGAAACTCCATAAAATCGCTGTATTCGTATTTTAGAAGCGATTCCATATGATATGGGGCGAAAAAAGCCGTGTCCTCATATCTGACTTTGATCAGCGGAAAAATTTCCTCCGTCGGAATAAAACTGTCCACATCTTTTCTGCCCGGACAGCCGCCAAAATTATCAATGCCCGGAAAGAAGTGAGACGTCATTTCATCGCTGATCATCGGATTGTCTCTTCTGGCCTGCCGGATAAAATCCACTCGCTCTTTTATGTTCAAAATTTGGGCTGCTTTTCTGTTCACCTCCGCAGCCCAGTGCTGATACTGCGCGAACGCATAACCGTCCCGATAAAAATCATATGCCCATAAATCCGCTACGAAATTCTGTTCTCCGTCTTTCACCTGAATGCAATCCGGCCTGAGATGAAAAATATACTGATCCGACGGTAAGGAACGGATTTCACTTTCCTTATACTCCCTGCCACAGCGGTCCACCCAGACATCGCCGCAGCAGGTCAGCACCATACAATTTTCATATGCAAAATCCAGCAGACGCTCATACTCTTTTCTGACAAGTCCAAGATCAAAATCGTCATCCCACGGAATAAAGCCGCGGTGCCTGACAGCCCCGATCAGATTTCCGAACGTAAGGAAAGGGGAGATCTTTGTCTCCTGCACAAAATCAAAAAAACGTTCGATCCGTCTGACGATCTCCACCTGATGTCTGCGCCAAACCCCCGTTGCCGGTTTTAAATTTCTGATATCGATATGCCGTTTCAGATACTGAAACTGCCGCCGAATCCGGTTCATCAAAAAAATTCTGCAGTCCTGATACAGTTCCCGCAGGCTGTCTTCATGCCGAAACTGCTCCATCCATTCTTCCGCTGTACGGCCATATTCCGCCAGCTGTTCATAGAGCAGATAATCCCATACCTTTGCCTGATCCAACTGTTCGGACACCTGCATAAAATAGGACGAGGTCAGGCACACAATCACCGGATGCCCTTTCTGAATCTGTACGAACTCAGCAAAAGAAACCACTCTTTTTTCATGCAGGAACCGCGTCTCGCCCTTTTTTACACTGTTGTCGCAAAAGCAAAATACATTTTCATCTCCGAAAAACGTATATGCTGCCTCGCCGCAATATCCGGCTCCAAACAAGATCAGCTTCATATTTTCCCCTTTCACATCCCCACTGTACTTCTGTTTATCTGTTCAAATACGCCCTCATTCCAGCCAGAGTTTCCCTGTGTGTAATATTTTGAATTGATCTGTGTTCGCCAGAAAATAGAGTGTGGTAAGATTCTCCCCAAGATATCCCGCGAAACGGTCGGACCGCTTTGCGCCGACTGGCACCGCCAGATCCTCCGTCCTCTTTAAGACAGAAAAAAGAAAGCCGCAGTAATCGTCAAATATTTCACGCTTTGCAATGACCATATTAAAATTATAAAAATACTGCCCGCAAAACAGACACTCCAATTTATCCCTGTAATCCGGAGCGCTCTCCTCCAATGCCAGAAGCATTGCATTCCAGTCCCGGTCAGCCACATAGCGGACATGCTGCGAAAAGATATTCGGAAAATGAACGGAAGGATACGGTAAAATCACATCAATACCGCCGTCCGACAAAATACGCTGCATCTGCTCGTCCGATAAATCAAAAATACGTCTGTAATGGCACAGTCCCTTATAGTCCGCACTGCTGTGTTTCCATGCGTAATACCCCGCTGTCAGTTCACAGTAATTCCCGTTTTTCGCAGAAATATTGTCTCCCACATCATCCCGTAAATCCAGAAACGCCCGGCTGGCAAGCGCCGCCCCCGCCTGTATCGGCCTGATATAATCCGCGTGCTTTCTCCGGCTGCGCAGCTGCCTGTCTTTATGGCTTCTCGCCTGAAACACTTCCACCTTTTGTACGCTGCCCCCGCCGTCAGACAGCCCGTTTTCCAGCGGCTGCGTCAGGCGCCCGGACTCTTCCAATTTCTGCGACACTGTCAGGAAATGCTTCTGACTTCGATAAAATTCTTCCATGATCCTGTTTTCCATCAGGCAGTCAATCCATATTATCTGTCTCTCGTCAACTCCGTTCCCACAAAGCGAACCACGAATTGCTTCGTGGTGTATCGGCGGTACGGCAACCAGATAAACGATTTCCGTATCAAACCTGTCCCAGTCCGTCAGTACCGTAACAGGAATGTTGTCAATTTCGACAGGATTTTTTTCTCTGTCCGAGACAAGAAATGCTTCCGGTCTGACACTGTATTTGCTTTTGATGGCCATATAAATGCCGGTTGCTACAATTCCCGCCCCATAAATACAAAATAACCCCATCCGAGATCCCTCCTGTTTTTCCGACGTCTTTGCGATTCCTCCTGCCAGATTACAGCCTGTATCAAATACCGGCCGTCCGGTCGATGCAACATCAGAGCGCCAGACCGGCGGCTGCCCGGCTGTCTATCCATCTGATCTGCCCTGCGTCTGCTCCTTTTGCCAGCAGACTGTTTTTAATCGCCCGATAAGTATCCTCCCGAAATACTGCAATTACAATTTTATCCGAATCCGCAAGAACCATCTCCTCCGGCGTACACACAGACAGCCCGATTTTCCTGTAACAGGCGGCATTCTGGTCAAGCAGCGCCTTTACGTTAAGTCTTTGACAGGATACGGCGTACCGGTAAACTTCCCGGCCCAGCGCTCCCGCGCCATAGACAAAGATCGAATCCCCCGCGCAGATCCCTTCAAACGGAAAGAGGATATTTTTCTGATCCAATGCCGCGGTCTTTCCAAACGACCTCACCAGAAGATTATTTACAGAATATCTTTTGAGCTGTTCATTCACTGTCTCCGACATATGAAGTCTGGCAAACGATTCTCTCAGAAACTGATCCAGCAAAACGGTATTTTCGTATTCGGCATTTTCATCCCGCCCGCCAAGAATCATAGAATTTTCATGATGGCAGTAATGATAATGAGCCGTATCGCAGACCGCAATACACGAAGCCGCCGCAGCCATGGGATACAAAGCCGCCGCATCCTCGCCAACGCGTATCTTTTGCGGTATCTTTAACATATGCCCAAGCACAAGCTCTCTGCGAAATAATTTATTCCACAGATAAGGCGCCAGACCGATGCAGAAAAAATCACTGCAGCAGATCATCGTTTTATACAGCGCCTCACGCTCCTTTAAAGTACGATAGATACCGGCCGATATCCTGTTTGGCACAGCCCTGCAGCTGCCGCCAAAATCATCCAGAAAACTTTCCGCCACAATATCTGCGTCCGCCAAGACTGCAGCCTCAAATAAATTCTGATACATCTTTGGTTCCATCCAGTCATCCGCATCGGCAAAACCGATATAAGCGCCGAAAGCAGCGGCGATCCCGGCCTGTCTTGCGCTCACCAGACCTCCGTTTTCCTTATGAATCACCCGAATCCGACTGTCCGACTGCTGATACCTGTCGCAGATTTCTCCGGAACCGTCATTGGAACCGTCGTCAACCAGGATAATTTCCAGATTGTCGTATGTCTGACATAAAATACTTTCTATGCATCTGCCAATATACGCTTCTGCCTGAAATACCGGTACAATAATACTGATCAGACCCTCTTTTTTTTCTCTGTTCATGAAATCAGCTCCCCGATGGCATAAACCGGACAGTCAAACCTTGCCTGAAGCGTTTCTCTGATCTGCCCCGTCTCCTGAAACAGTGAAATAAGAATCCCCTCTATCTGCGGGGGCGCATCCGAAACCGTATACACCGGTATCCCAAAATCAATATATGCGGCGTTTTGATCCAGGAAAAAAAGTACTTTTACGCTGCTATGTTCCAACAGCCTGAAAATACCCCTGCCGATATAGCCGGCCCCATAGATTGCAATGTTCATGATCCCTTTGCCTTTTAACATTTCAGCCGGACTGTCATTCGTAAACGCCCGCCTGATCCAGCCGTCGTAGACCCGGTATGCATTCCGGTAGGTATCCAGTTCCCTGACATGCTCTCTGCGCAGGGAACCCGCCAGATTGTGCAGGCGCTCTTTGTCCTCTGCTGTCAACAGGCCGCTTTCTGATAAAATCCTTATCATTTCTTCTTCGGAATCCATCATCTGATTTGTATTTGCCGATGTATTGGATCCGGATACAATACGCTCAAACAGAACATTCTGGTTTAAAACAAATTTTTTTCTTTCTGCAAACATGGAAAGCCAAAGCAAATAATCATCCGCGCCGTTTTTCTCCATAATCTTTTCTTTCCAGAGCTCCGGGATGGCGCTCTTTCGGAGTAAGACCTGCCCCGGCGAAACAATCGGATTCCAGTTTGTCAGCAAAAACTCTTTTGTAATCACTTCCTCAAACCGGTAAGAATCCGTATATTGCAGTTTACCGGCATTGACAAGGCGACAGACAATGGCATCCGCATTTCCTATTTTTTCCAGCTGGTCAGAAAGAAACGTTTCCTTTATGGCATCGTCCTGATCCAAAAACAGTATGTATTCCCCTGCTGCATGAGAAAGACCGTATACTCTTGCGCCATGGATTCCGCGGTTGACTGTGGTATTGCAAACAGTGACAGAAATAAAATCCGAGCGGTATTCGTTTTCGTCCAGCGTATCATCCGGCGCGTCATTGATATAAATCAGCTCCGCCTGATCTCCTCTATGCAATCGCTTCGCGGCTCTCTCCGCCTGAACGGTCAGATTTTTCAAATACCGTTTGCCATAGTAAACGGGTACGATAATGCTGATGCGAACCATATTTTCATT
>CAMUHN010000069.1 GCA_947088675.1 uncultured Roseburia sp. | reverse complement strand
CGGATGGAACTGGCATGCATACAATTGTTCCTTTTCTATGGCCGCATGGATCGTAACGCCGTATTCTGCTGTCGCGGTTACAATGGACTCCTCTTCGGCTTTCAGATAATACGAGTGAACAAAATACACATAAGGATGATTCTGCAGTCCGCGAAACAATTTCCCGTTATTTTGCAGACTAAGCGAATTCCAGCCGATATGAGGTATCTTAAGTCCTTTTGTATTTGGTATCTTTCGAATATGACCGGCAAGAAAATTTAATCCTTCGATACCGGAAGATTCATCGCTGCCTTCAAACAGCAGATGCTGGCCCAGACAGATCCCAAGCAGCGGCACTTTTAGCTCCCAAACTTCCCGCAGCACTTTATCCAGTTCATATTTCTTCAGCTGCTCCATCGCATTGCCGAACGACCCTACGCCCGGAAGGATCACTTTATCCGCTTTTTTAATTTCATGAAAATCTCTTGTCGCCACACACTCTTTTCCAAGCGCCGTCAATGCTTTTTCGACACTCTTTAAATTGCCTGCATCATAGTCAATTATTGCTATCAATTTTCTTTCACCAACCCTGCGCCAACTAAAATATTGTCGATCTCAATCGAATACTGTGTCTTATCCTCAATTTCAAAAAGTTCCACCGCACGTTCCTGACTGATACCGAATCCGCTCAATGCGCCCACTGCTTTTTCCTCCAATGCCTCCATCTGCGCAGCACACTCATATGTTTCTGCATCCGCACGGTATTTCTGGCATCTGCCGACTGCGCGCACAAGAGAGTCAAGCGCCATATCATAAACAGAAGACTCCATAAAACTCTGATATGCTTCAAATTCACCGGAAACAAGCGCCAGCACTCTGTACTTATCATAGACAGGCTGGTCTTTTTCTTTCATTTCCATACCGCGCACCGCGCTGTACGCATTTGTATAATCGCCAAGTTCAAAATACTCCTGCGCCTTTGTAAGCTGGCTGGAATATCCCACAAGATTTGTTCCGGTCAACACAAGCGCAAGAAAAGAAGCCGACATAATACAAATCAGAATCACCGGCACTTTCGGAAGCGGAGGCGTCAAATCCTTTTCCCTGGGAGGCTTTGGTTTTTTTTCTTTCTTTGGCTTTGGAGGCTTTGGTTTTTTCTCTTTTTTGAGCTTTTTCTCTTTTTCCTTTTCTTTCTTTTTCTTTTTTTCTTCTTTTTCTTTCTTCTTCTTTTCTTTTTCGGCAGCTTTAGCCTCTTTGGAAAGCTTTTCGCTTTCGGCGTTCTCTTCCTCTTTCTCGTCTTCTCCAAACATCGTTTTCGATAACTTCTGGAAGAAACCGGTTTTCTCCTTTTCGCCAGTTTCGGCCAAGTCAGCTTCGGTTCCGTTTTCTTTCTTCTTCTCTTTCTTTTTTCTCTTTCGGAACCGTTTTTTCTTTTTCAAATCCTGTTCTTCCTCTGCTGGTTCGCTCTCCGGCATCACCGCTTCCTCCTCCGGCATCATCTCTTCGTCAAACTGGTCACGTGCAAATTCTTCCCCCAGTTCACTAAAATCTCCCAGACCGCCTGCAGCTCCTGCAAGACTGTCAAGCCGCTGTTCCAGCTCGGAAGCGCCGTCTGCCCCCTGCCCTGTCTGTTCCGACAGATCACCAAGCGTATCGACCATAATGTCCATACCGCCAAACATATCTTCCTGCGGTGCATCCTGCTGTTCTGCTTCCCGCAGCGCATCTTCCGCAGCTGTTTCCCCTGCCGGCATTGGTGCGGTATCTCTGTCCAAACTCTCTGTCGGCCAGTCCGCGCCATTCTCTGACTGCATTGTTTCCGGCCCATTTTCCACAGGCCACTCCGGGATCTGCTGTTCATCCGTCTGCGGCGATTCCGCATTTTCCCCAAAAGGCCAGTCTGCAGACTGCCCCTCAAAACTTTCTTTGCTGGCCGCATCCATTTTCTCTTTGGCGCTGTTTAATATACTGTCCAAATCCTGCGAATCAAAAGAATTTTCTTCAGAGGACATCTGGTTCTCCGTGCTTTCTTTCAAACCGGACTGCATAAATTCCATATTTTCTCCGGCCGCTGCGGAACCCCGGAATCCTTTGCCGCCTAAATCCAATTCCTCCTCAAACTGCCTGATAAAATTATCCGAGTCGTCACCTGAGAGGATCTCTTCCTCAAACGCACTTAAGAAGTCTTCATCCTCCTGCTGCATCTTTTTCTTTCCGGATCTTCGCTTCCCCCTCTCGTCTGTATTTGAAACAGAATGCAGTAATTCGTCAAGATAATCTTCTGTTCTGCTCATCACGGCACCTCCACTGATCTTTTAACTTAATTTGGGGATGTGACGAAACATCACATCCCCTCTTCGTTTCAATCTTCAAAACTTTTATCAATTAACCGGTCGATCGCTGCGACAAGATTGCCGATTTCTGGTTTTGTCAACTGCGCATCGGCGCCAAGACGCTCCCCTTTGCGCCGCATCTCTTCGTTTACAAGTGAGGAAAAGATAATCAGTGGTATCTTTTTCATGATATCATCTTCTTTTACTAATTTGGTCAGGCGGTGTCCGTCCATCAGCGGCATCTCGATATCCGTGATAATACAATGCACTTTTTCACGCACCATTCCCTCTTTCTTATACTCTGTCAGTTTTTCCCATGCTTCCTGTCCGTTCATTGTGATGATCAGGTTGGTATATCCTGATTTTTTCAGGCAGTCAGTAATCAGTCTGCTCAAAAGCGGCGAATCCTCAGCGATCAGAATCGGCGACTCGCATCTCTCCCTGTCCATATCGTCAAGATCCGATACTTTAAGGCCTGTTTCCGGACTGATATTCGTAACAATCTGCTCAAAATCAAGAATGATAATCAGCTTGTCGTCCATTTTAATCACACCGGTAGACGCGCTGTTCTCCTCTATATTGATTGTGGAATCCGGCTTAATGATCGACTCCCAGGATACCCTGTGAATTCCCAGAACCGCATCCACATGAAAAGCAATATTAAGTTTGTTAAAGTTTGTAATGATAAACAGCCCCTTGTCTTTCTCCTCCTGCTCCATCCCAAGGCACTGTTTCAGGTTAATAACAGTCATCATCACATCCCGCGGCATAAAAATACCCTCTACACTCGGATGTGAATTTGGCACTGGCGTTACAGGCTGGTAAACCAGAATTTCACGAATTTTCGCAACGTTAATCCCGTAGTGATTGTCCCCTAACGTAAACTCCAGAACTTCCAGTTCATTTGTTCCAGATTCCAATAAAATATTTGTATCCATTCCGCTCTTCTCCTCCTGCGCATATATTTCCACCATTTTTATAACTTTCCCATGACCCGCCTTTTGCCAGTCATACAGGCTGTCTGACTCTCTTCGCCCATTATATCATAAATTCATTAAAAATACACTTTTTTTTACAAAATTATCTGAGATTTTTCTCCGTTCATCATGACATACAACTGCAGATCCGCGATATCCGTAATGGAATCCGGCACCTGAAACAGCAGAACCGCATTTGTCACTGTATCCGCCGCAACAGTACTCTGCAGCTGTGCAAAATCTTCCTGCAAAATACTAAGCTCGGACGGAACCTCTCCGCTGCCGTTTACGTCCGCATAAAACCTGGCTTTCAGTACGAGATTATCTACCTCCACATCGACGCCTGCCGTGTTCGCAACATCAATCTGCAGTACCAGAAATTTTTTCCCGGCTTCCGGGTACATCGCATAATATGTATCCTGTACATAATCGTCCATCAGAGCCGATCCCGTATACTCAATGGAAATCCCCTGCATTCCGAACAGTTCATTGAGTGTTGCGGAACGTCCCTGTTCCGGCACATCTCCTGTGTTATCTCCTGCCGTCGTCTCTGCTTTTTCCGTCCCCTGCGCCTCCTCCGTCTCATCGGGAACTTCCTGCTCCTGTTCCAGGCGCGCTGCAAGCTCGGCCGCTTTCTCTGCCTCCGCTTCGTAGTCCACCCATACGATCCCGTTTGTCTGTCTTGCATTAAACTTGGAGATGAGATGAGCGGAATAGTCAACGATAATATTTTTTTCGTTCTCCGTAAGATTATAAAGCGGCTCGCCACATCCTCCCAGCAGCATGGCGCACAGGAGAATCATCGCCGCGATCCTGAATTTTGATTTTTTCATATGCTCCCTCACTGTATTTTTCCATACCAGATATATATATTATGTTAACATTTTCGATCTGATATGGCAACCATAAATTTAAATTTTTTATCCGGCATCCAGTTCAAAATAAAATTCCACACCGTCTGAATGATTCATCACGCCGCACTGCTGATGATGCGTTTCCATCACGGCTTTCACAATAGAAAGACCGATCCCGCTTCCTCCGTATTCCCGGGTACGCGCTTTGTCTACTTTATAAAATTTAATCCAGACATTGTCGATTTCTTCCTCCGGAATCGGGTCTCCGGTATTAAAAACGCTTACGCGCACTTTCTTTTCCTGTAGTGTGTAAGAGATAATAATCTTCTTTTCGTTCTGCGCATAGTGGATCGCATTGCTCAGATAGTTTGTCACAACTTCCTCCACCATAAACTCATCCGCCCAGACGTACAGATCGCTCTCCTCAAACGTAAGCTCTATCCCGTTTTGAGTTAACAGGATATCGGATGCATGCACGACGCCGCAGATCAGCTCCGTCAGATTAAAGCGCTCCATGGAGACAGCTTCGTTGCCAAATTCGAGCTGGTTTAACGTCAGTAGCTTTTTGACCATGCGGTTCATCCTGTCCGCTTCATCCATAATCACTTCACAGTAGAAATCTCTGCTCTCGGCATCTTCATGAATACATTCTTTCAGACCCTCCGCATATCCCTGAATCAATGCAAGCGGCGTCTTGAGCTCATGTGACACATTGGAGAGAAATTCCTTTCTCATCTCGTCAATCTGTATTTTCTTCTCGATATCAATCTGCAGCTCATTGTTTGCGCTCTTTAACTCGGAAATCGTCTCCTCCAGTGTATTGGACAATCCGTTCATATGTTCGCCCAGCTCGTCAATCTCATTTCTGTGTTTTTTGCGCGGACAAAATTTTGCCTCAAAATCAAGTTCTGTCATACGCTTTGAAATATCTGTCAGTTCCACAATCGGCGTGGTTATGCGCTTTGATGCGGCAAAAGCTACAAAAATACTGACCAGCATAACAGCTGCCCCGACATAGAGCAGAAACTGATTCGAAATCGAAACGCTTCCGCGTATACTCTCTAACGCAGAACGCATTAAAATCAGATTTCCGTCGGAAAGTATTCCATATAAGACAAGATATTCCGCCTGAAGCCTGTCGTCGGTGCGCCGCTGCATTACATAGTTATCCTCCTGTGACAGAATAACTGTTCTGGACGCATTCTTATTAAAAATAATATCACGGAAATCAAGCAGCATCTGATACGTATCATTGACCGACGACCTGATAATGGTCTGGTTTGGACTGATAATCATAATCGTAATATTGCTGTTGGCACACAGGTTGTCAAACTGTACCTGAAATTCGTTGGAATCCAGCGAATTTTGCGCGCTCGCCGTATCAATGCCCTTAAATCCCCTGAGCAGAGTATTTTGCTGATTTAAGACATAATACCGCTCTAAAAACGCTGTATTTAAAAACCAGCAGAGCAGCAGCGTGCCGACAACCAGGCTGATAATGATCGCGGCGATCTCTGCCGTAAGCGGTATGGTTCTCTTTTTTTGATTTCCTGAACTGATTTTTTTCATATGCCTGATTGTAACATAAAAAGCAGCCGCTTTCAAGTCACTTCAAAAGTTTCCAGCGAACAGCACGCAGGCCGGAAACCTGTTTTCAGATACCCGGCCTGCGTATTTCACGTTTTTTTCAGATGACAGTATTCTTAAACCTCCCGTTTTTACCGGCCGGGAAGCAGAAAAATTACGGACTTATCTTTTTACAGCCAACCGTAATCATTGTGATGTAATCATCCCTGTCACGCAGGGACATTTCATTAAGCCCCTCTTCATAAGCATATCCGGATAACTCCAGATGGTTATCCTCTGCAAATCTGCAAAGAATCCGATATACTTCTTCCAGCCGCTCCCAGCTGCCAACGCAAAATGTTCTAAGGAAAGAGCCTGCCGGTCTTATCGTATCATAAATCTCTGTATCTTCTCTGCCACAGGCGAAAAAACATTCATAATTGTGACAGTTTCCGAGCAGGATCTGCTCCGCAGGAATCCGGCTTCCAAAATTATCATAAAGACCGAATATGCGCTTTAGCCGCAGGGAAAACTCTCCCGCAACCGCGAAATCATCCTCGTCAAATGCTCCCGTAATCGGACCGCTGAGTAAAATGCGCTGTTTTGGAAGTGTAATAAGCTCCACCTTTCCATGCTCCGCTGTAAGACTCATGGACAGTTTATCCGATTTCTGCTCCAAAAATGTTTTTGTACGCAGCAGTTCCTGAACAGACTTATCAATCAGCCTTTTCTTTTCCGTGATCATTTCCTCTAAGGAGGCGTCGGAGGGACTCTGCTGATAACGAATGATTTCTTCGATTGATAAGCCGATTCTTCTTAATATCAAAATAAACTCCAGTTGAACTGACTGAAAACAGGTGTAATAACGATATCCGTTTTCGTCCCTGAATTCAGGCGAAAACAGGCCTGTTTCATCATAATAATGCAGTGTACGCTTATTCACCCCATTGAGTTTTGCGAACTGCCCCGTTGTATATAAAATTTTTTTCTTTCTCATCGCATTTTCTTATTCTTTTCATCAGTGCCGTTATCTTTTTCGCTCTTCCATGCCGCATAAGCACCGTTTCATTGTTACCTCCATAATATTCTCCGATTCGTTATAAAAGATGCCAGGAATCATTTGCCCAAAGCTTCCATACAAAATCTACAGGCCGCAATCAATCTCAATATAGCTTCCATCCCTGGCTTTCCCAACCCGGATCTGCTGCGGAATATTTTCTTTGAGTTCCTGGCGGTGGCTGATAATGCCGACAAGTTTCCCTGCCCCGGAAAGACCAAGCAGAATATCCATTGCTTTTTCCATGGCGTTTTGATCCAGCGTTCCAAACCCCTCATCCACAAAGAGTACATCCATCTGTATACCGCCAAGATTTGATGAGACGGTATCCGAAAGTCCGAGCGCAAGACTAAGCGATGCCTGGAAGCTTTCACCGCCGGAAAGATTCCCGACAGGCCTCGCATGTCCGGTAAAATGATCCAGCACAGAAAGATTCAGAATAGATTTACTTCTCTTTTCGCCGGAATCGCCTCTGCGAAAAAGCTCGTACCGGCCGTCGCTCATCGGAAGAAGCCGCCTGTTTGCCGCCGCAAGAATCCGGTCAAATCCCGCCGCCTGCACGTATTGTTCAAATGTCACTTTCGCATGGTTTGGGATTGTTCCGCTCACAAGCTGGCAGAGTCTGCCGCAGAGACTGCTTTCTTTCGTATACTTTTCCAGACTGTCTCTTTTCTTTGCTATCTGATCCCTGATCTGTCTGTTTTTTTCAAGGCAGAATTTCATCTGCATATTTTCTTCCCTGATCTGTTCAACTGCCTCCGCTGTAGCTCTGACCCGACTGACAAGTTCTGCCTCATCTGCCATTTCCTTTCCTTTCGCATCTTTTTTTGCCTGCGCAAGCTGCTTTTCATTTGTCGCAGCCGCCTGCCGATATGCAGCCGCGGCTGCCTCGCTCTTTGCAATTGTCTGTTCATCCGTCAGATACCTGCAAAACTCTTCTTCCGAAGAAAACTGTTCTTCTGCTAAAACACACTCGAATTTCTGACGATAAATCTTTGCCTGCTTTGTCTGCACGTCGGCAGTCTCCTGCAGCGCGGCCAGAAGAGAGGACGCCTTTGTTTTATCGTTTTCTGCTCTCTGCCTGCTCAGGCGCGCCTCCTCCAGCTGCAGAAGAATCTGATTCGCTCTCTCCAGCGCTTTCCTTTTCTCTGTCTGCGCCGTCTTCAAATCTGCATACTGCAGCTTTTCAAATTCCTTTTGCGCCGTCTTTTTTTCCGCCAGCGCTATGTTGTTTTTTTCTTTCCGTACCCAAAACGCATCCCACTTTTTTCTGATTGCCTCCGTCTCCCGGCCTCTTGCACGCTCCAGTTCTGCAGCTGCCCTCTCATACAGGGCAGCGTTTTTCCGCAACTTTTCCTCTTTCTTTTTATGAAGCGCAATCTGCTTTGCAATGCGTATCTGCTCCCGCAGGACCAGACAAATTACCTCTTCCAGCGAAGCGTTTTCTGCTGGTTTTTCGGAAATAAATTCATGTTTCATACAATCTGTCACAGCTTTATAAAGAGACGCTTCTTTCTGCTCGAAAGCGGACTTCTCTTTTTCCACCGCAATCAATGCCTGTTCCTTTTTTTGTTTTGCATATTCGGAGGCTTCTTTTTTCTTCTTATATTCCTCTTCCGAGACTGCTCCCGACGGCATTTGAGCAGGATTCGGATGGCTGATACTGCCGCAGACCGGACAGGCAGCGCCCTCCCGCAGCTGGCGCGCAAGCATGCCCGCACGGCTTAGTTCCAGCATTTTTTCGCAGTGAGCTCTCTGTTCCTCCAGCAAAATATAACGCTCCTGTGCCTGTGCAAACAGTTCCTGTTTCCTGTTTAAACTCTCTTTTGCCGATTGGACGGCAGGATACTCTGTTTCGGAAAAACAGGACAGTTCCTTTTCTAACGCCTGAAATACGCTGTTTTTGTTCTGCACAAGACCCAGCAGCTCCAGACTGTTTTTACAGGCCGATACCGTCTGTTCGAAATGGAATATTTTCTGTTGCAGCGCCTGTTCTTCCTCCTTCAAACGCTGCTCTTCCTCCATAAGTTCCCCGGCCTCTTTCAAAAGTGAACCGACTGCCGCTGCAAGCGCATCTCTCTTTTCATATTTACCGCTCTCGTCCTCAAGCTTCTGCGCTTTCGTTTTCAGCTGTTCAGCCTCCTGCTGTCTTTCCAGGCATCTTTTCAATAACTCCCCGCAATCATTCCATTTTTGCTCGCACTCATTTTTTCTGATCCTGGCTGCTTCTATTTTTTTTGCCGTTTCCTCTGTCTCTTTTTGTTCTTTCCTGTACTGGTCAAAAACCGGCTTTACTATGCGGACAGCCGATTTCTGGCGCACTGTCACAGCTTCCATCTGTTCGATCCCGCTTTTCCTCTGATCAAGCGCTTCCTTTTCTGTCTGAAACGATTGCAGCCGGCGCAGGAAATCATTGTTGATGCGTGCATGATGCAGTGTCTTCTGCTGCTGCTCCAGTACAGCCTGCTGCTGCGCCAGCCGCTTTAATCCCGCTTCATACGCTGTCGCAGTCTCCGCGATCATCTTCGTGAGCAGTTCTGTCATTTCGTCTATATTCCAGGCGCTGCCGCTCTTTTGCGCCGTATCTTGAAGCAATGCCAGTGGCTCTTTCAGATCGCTCCCCAAAGCGGCCGTCGCATCCTTAAAATATTGCAGGATACTCTCTTCCGTCCTGCTCTTATTGAGAAAAGCCCTGTCTCTTACTTGTTTCAAGCGGCTCTCCAGATCACGGTAACATTCTGTCATAAAGACAGATCGTAAGATCTTTGTCCTGTCATCCGTAGTTGCGTTTAACAGATCCAAAAATTCGCCCTGCGCAATCATTGCAATCTGCTTAAACTGCTTAAAATCAATGCCAAGCAGCTCCTTTACCGCAGCGCCGACCGCCGCAGCGCCCTCAATCGGGACATGGTCTTCACAATAGAGCGCCGCTTTCTCTTTCACTGTAAGGACCCCCTCTCCTCGCTGCTTTGGCCGCTCATAAGACGGCTGGCGGTGAATGCGGTAATTTTTTCCCTGATGCAGAAAGGTAAAATCCACATAGCTTTCCACAGAAGGGTCTGCATACTCGCTGCGCAGATTTTTTGTATCGCGGTACGCGCCGCTTGTCTCTCCGTAGAGCGCAAAACAGACTGCGTCAAAAATTGTTGTCTTGCCGGCGCCCGTGTCCCCGCAGATCAAAAAAAGCCCCCTGTTTTCAAATTGTTCAAAACAAATTTCAGGCATGACGCCCGCATATGGCCCAAACGCGCTGATCGCTAATTTAACCGGTTTCATCAAATCCCCCTGTTCTCACACCGACAGTTCTGTTATAAGCGCAAGCTCTTCACTGCTGATCCCGCATCCGTACATCGCACGGTAAAAATCCGAAAAGAGCTGCTCAAACGTTTTCTCCTCTGCCGCTTCCCCCTGCACTGTCTCCGACGTTACTTCCGTATGCGCATTGTCATACATAATCTGCATTGTATTTGGATAATACTGCCGGAAAATATGCATGACATTGCTGATCGGTTCTTCGTCTGTCAGTGTCACATAGATATAATCATCCGGATCACTGACATTCTCCAGCAGCTGCCTCATTTTTCCTTTCAAATGCCGCATTTCCCGAAGCGGTTTTAATGGAACCAGTTCAATATCCGTCTGTCCTTTTTCGAAAAGTGTGACAAGCGGCGCGGTTTTGCTGTCGTTGACCTCGCGAAAGGAATATTTTAACAGCGAACCGGAATATCTTACCGTCTCTCTTGCGACTTTCTGCGGGGAATGGATATGTCCAAGCGCCACATAGTCAAAATCACAAAAACAATCCGCCCCAACCTTTTCCACCGTACCGACGCAAAGCGCCGCCGCACTCTCCGAACCGCCTGTTCTGGGATCTGCGCCTGCGCCTGTGACAAACTGATGCGCTAACAGGATATTGCGCTGCGAACAGTCTATTTCCGAATGCGCCAGTGCACATCGGACTGCATCCTCATAAGTCTGTATCTGTGCATCCGGATAAAAATGCTTTACCTGCGACGCTTTCACAAACGGCAGCAGATAAAAATTGACCGCTCCAAACTCATCGTGCATTGTTCTTTTCGTAATGGAACCGTTATACTTTGCCGAGATATGGATCTGGCTTGTTTCAAACAGGCTGCTGCCGAAATTTAACCGCTCCTCCGAATCATGATTGCCACTGATGATAAAAAGCTCTGCACCTGCTGCGTGTATTCTCGAAAGGAAATGATCCAGCAGTTTTACCGCCTCCTCGCCCGGCACAGACCTGTCATAAACATCCCCTGCTACCAGAACCGCATCAATCCGCTTTTCCGTCACCAGATCAGCCACACGTTCCAGCTGGTACGCCTGATCTTCTATCATACTGAAATCATTTACCGTTTTGCCAATATGCAGATCGCTTAAATGTAATAGTTTCATCCCGGTCCTCCATAACTGCTCTGCAAAACCCTGTCGCATAAGCTTCCGATATACCCGTGTTTTCACCAGTATATCATATTGCGCGAATGCAGAAAAGAAAAAACTCTGCGGGCACGTCTCATCCCACAGAGTTTTTGCACGATTCACGGAAGCGGTACAATATAAAAATTCTCTTCTGTCAGCGCCCCCTCGCCCGTCGGCGTGGACTTCATAAATAACAGCGCGTCAACCTCGTCTGCATCCAGTACATGATCCGTCGCAAAAGTATCTTGATAGATGCCGGCATCTAAATCCTCAAACCCCTGCGAGCCCCCGTTCCGAAGATAAGGAAGCAGCGTGCCGTCTTTTAAGCGAACGCCCATGAAAACAGGCGGCTCTTTATAAACCGTCGATGTAGTCGGATTTCCGTTTTCGTCGATGGCTTCAATCTCCTCTTTCTCCACAGGCATACGGTATTTTACCTGAAGTGAAATCGGGGAAATCTCCGCCTCAATCACATAGCAGCCTGTATCGCCCAAAGCCTCGTCCATTGTAAACAGGCGAATCTGATCGGAGCCCTGCAGGGTAAAATCCAATGCCCAGGTTCCCGTTACATCCGGAAAATATGCTGCCTTATCTACCGTTCCCAGATTCTTAAATTCCACATGGATCGGCGCGTTTAAAAACGCCCCCTCGTTCTCTCCTGCAGCCAGACTTAAATCAAACTCCATGCTGCCGTCTTCCGCCACATACACTTCGGTCCAGTCATCGCCAAGCGGCGTGCCGTCTGCAAAAACAGGATTCCCGTTTTCATCGCTTGTAATCCCGTTAAAAAAACTTCCCGACCACGAAAAATCATCTTTGCCGTCTACTGTGACATCTATAGATTCAAAGCACGGCTCTTTCCCCTCGGCAAGCGGATAGCCTTCCACCTTAAAGGAAAGATGCGCAAAGCGGCTGTCCACAATACTCTGCTGTGCCGTAACTGTGATCCCCGCATCGGTAACGCCTGTGTTCTGCGGCGAGGCAATCTGCTCTTTCTCCAAAAAAAGTTTCTGCTCGTTGGTTGCTTTCAGCTGCGCATCCATCCCTTTGCTCCAGTTCATATATACGGCAGCGCCTGCGGTCACTGTTCCACAGACAAGCGCTGCGGCGGCAACCGCTGCGCGCATTGCCCGAAATCCGGTTTTTTTATGATATACTCTGCCTCTCTTTTCCTCGCATCTTATCTGGTCAAACGCCCAGTCTGCTTTCATCTGTACAATTGCCGGTATTGTAATCTCTTTCTGCAAATTTTCAATAATCTCTCTTTCTCTCATTCTGTTCCCCTCCTTCATGCTTCCAGTTTACAGACCAGTGCCATCTGTTCTCTGCCGCGCGACAGACGCGTCCTCACCGTACTGGCCGGAATCTTTAAAATTGAACTGATCTCTGACGCTTTCAGCCCGTCAACATAATGCAGGATCATCACCATCCTGTATTTTTCGTCCAGATTTTTCATTGTCTCCAGCCACTCAACATTCTCATACTCACAGAAAGGCGCCGCCTGCTCCCGTACTTCTTCTACAAGACAGAACTCCTTTTTCTGCCTTAAAATATCATTGCACTTATTGATCAGGATACGTGTCATCCAGGTACGGAAAAACTGCACTTTCTGCAGCTGCCCCAGTTTTTCCCAGCAGGCAAGAATTGTTTCCGATATGGCGTCCGCCACATCCTCATCATTGTTTAAAAGCGCCCGCGCTGTCTTATACATATTTTGCATCTGGGACTGCATCAACTGCGTAAATGCATCCGCATCTCTCTCCTGTGCCCGTTTTATCAGCTTACTCATCTGTACTTTACCTCCTTTTCTACTTATTAGACGAAAGGAAACTCCAAAATGTCCCACTCTGTTTATTATAATTTATTGACAGCCGGTATCACGGATTGAAGTTACAGTAAGTACATAACCTTACACGGCAAAAGCTTATGGGAAGTTTGCGCTGTCAGATAAATTTTTTCTCAAATTTTCGCATCATGGTTTCAAATGGACTGCATTGAAATTTTGTAAATATCATACTCAATACAATCACAACGATTGCCATTAATATGCCGCCAAAAGGAATGGAACCAATCCCCATCAATGCCAATGACCACTCTGTATTCATTGACTGCAATGCCCATCCCAGCACAATTTGAAGCACATACATTGTAAATGACAGCTTTCCAACATTACAAAATAGTTTCAGAATCTTTCCATATTTATTTCCAACCAGGCAAAGCACTCCAAACAAAATAAGTGAACCTCCTGTCCCAATCAGAAGTTCGCAGGTTGACCCCCCCTGTGGACTGGAACTAAAGAGCATCTGCCACATAATCGGTTGTGTATTATGCGGCCACATTGCATATGCATCAACCTCTGCATTGACGATTGATAAATTGGAAGCAGCCCACTCCATATAAGAATTATATAATCCGCGCATCACAAATACATCCACAATCTTTACCGGTATCAGAATCATTGCTCCTGAAGCAATAAATTTAACTGCATTCTCTGTTTTATGCAGATCTGACCGGCCAATTGCCATTCCCATAAGAAAAACCGGCATCCATGCCAACGCAGAAAGAGGTCCTCCTGCAATATCAGCTAAAATGGCTGCATTTTCAAATAAGCTCAATCCAATCACCATAAGCGGCGGACATACAAAAAACGCTATTCCGGAAAAGAGAAATAATTTTTTCGTTTCCAGATGTACAAGGGGCAGCGTAAACAGATATAGCATTGCATAAGCTGTTAAAACCACCGCAAATGGTCCATTCAACATAATCAACACATAACCTGCAAAATCAATAAAGACGGATCTGGCTAAAATACGCATGTTCAATGGCTTACTGCCCGCATTCTTTTCCAACATTCTCTCTGCCATTATCGTATAGGAAATTCCGGAACACAGCATAAATAAAATCATAGTATTTCCAGAAACAAAACTATTCCACTGATTTAGTGCAAAATGCTGAATATACATCCCTATAACAGCCAGTCCCCGGGCTGCATCCAATGCCAGCAGCCGTTTTTCCTCCTTTACTTCTGTCAGTTCATTTTTCTTTCTCATTTCTTCACTCATAAAAAAATATCCTCCTTCATAAATCTTCGCCTTTATGTTCATGCTAACCTTATCACAAAAAATTTCTTTTAAGACCTTTTTGTCCTCTGTCCGCCGTTTTTATCACGAATCAATAAAATAAATTTTATTTCAGGACAGAATTTCGTCATTCAGGACATCTTCTTCTCAAAACCCTGCTTATTTGTTATACTATATCTGAATGCAAATTTGTGTCTGTCAGCGAATATTTATGACATGAAAAATGGAGGAGTTTATGTTAAAAATAATAATTTGCGATGATGATGATTTTACAGTCAGGCTGATTCACGGACTATTGGAAAAAGCAATTGAGATCAGTAAAATAGAAGCACAGATTGTATGTGAAACATCTTCCGGTATGGATTTACTTAACTTTATCAAAAAAAATAACGGTCCCTGTCTCTATCTCCTTGATTTTGATTTTGGAAAAAAAGATTTAAACGGAATTGATCTGGCAAAAAAAATATCTTATTATGACAATAACGCAAAAATAGTATTTGTAACAAGCCATGCAGAAAAAGGAATTGCAATTCTGCAAAGCGGAATACAGGCTTTTGGATTTATTGAAAAAGACATAAGGCAGCAGACTATGATTACTTCCCTCATCAGGTGTCTGAAAATGGCCGAACCTTCTCTGCGCCAGATTCCAGAGAGTCAACTGCTGGAACTCCCTGTCGGTATTGGCGAAACAATATGCCTGCCTGCGTCTGATATTATTTATGTGGACTCTGTGAAAACCATTGCCCATTCTATCTGCTATCATACATTCAATGGCTCTGAAATCACAGTAAGAGATACGATTGAACATGCGCTGGAACTTTTGGGAACAAATTTTATTCGATGCCATCGTTCCGTTATTGTAAATAAGGAACAGGTCGTTTCTGTAAAAAACAGTATGATAAAACTCTCAAACGGAACTATGGTTTGCTGCGCACTCGGAAAACGGAAAGAGATCGTGGAACTTTGTTTGGAAAAATAAGACAATGTACAGGAGAAAGAAAAATGATTGATATCTACAGAGATGGTCCATATATAAACATCTTTCCTTTAATATTGAGCAG
The DNA here is from genome assembly GCA_947088675.1 of uncultured Roseburia sp. Classification (GTDB taxonomy): domain Bacteria; phylum Bacillota; class Clostridia; order Lachnospirales; family Lachnospiraceae; genus Roseburia. The sequence goes on along the minus strand of CAMUHN010000069.1, from coordinate 992 downwards.
CATACCGGAAATTTTGCAATATCTGGCTTCTTTGTCTGTATGCTCAATTTATTTTTGGACTGTAAAACGTTTTTTGTCCGGCTCTCTGAAAAAAATGGCTGTATTTATTCTTCCTCTGCTGCATATTTATTATATTTTTTCCATGAGTATCAAAAGTGAATTTCTTTATTCTCTGTGCCTTGCCCTGCTTATTACCTTACAGCTCAGAATCATTCAGCTTTTAGCTTTCCGTATGGAAGATTATGTGCTGATGTTCTGTCTTGTACTTGTTCCAAGCCGATTATTTAACAATACTTCTGCAATCGTTGGCATTTTATGGATCTTTGTAATACTGTTTCTTGCACTTTATACGACTGCCAAAATAAGTATGAAACATTTAAATGGGAATCACTTTTCCTGCTATTTTCTTTTCATTGTACTGTCAATTTCTGCTTATGCTTTTCATTTAGCCTGCTTCTTTTTGCCATCTGTCCTGTTAAAAGACAACTATATTTACTCATTTTTAAGTACCCTCATAATCACGCTGCTGTTTCTTATATCCGCAGCTGCTTTTATTCGGAAACAATTTTATAACCAGCTTCTTCGTCTCAATTATCTTGGAAAAAAATATCAGAACATCGAAAAATATTTTCCACTTTTTTCTGTCCTGATTCTATTTTTATTTATACTGATCTTTATTCCTTTTACAGCTCTGCAGCTTCACAATTTTTTAATCTCACTGCTGCTTCCATGTCTGTGCCTTGCGATTCTGTGCGCACAGCTTCCTTTTATTGTATTACTTTTCAAAACGGCTTTCTATAAAGATGCGGCGACTTATCAGCAATGGGAAAAACAGGAGATTTCCTCTTACTACCAAAACTTATCTTCGAGCCTTTCCGAAATGGCTGGTATGCGCCACGATATTAAAAATATTTTCTTTACAATGGGAAACTTTGTGAACGAAAGTGATAATCCGGATATGAAAAAATTTTTTTGGGAAAAAATTTACCCTT
>CAMUHN010000068.1 GCA_947088675.1 uncultured Roseburia sp. | reverse complement strand
TACCCTGTACTGTTACCCTGAAGCTGTTCTTCTTGGAATCCGGAAATGTCTTGCCTTTTGCCTCGCCAATCGGTTTTGCGGCTTTCTTCAATGCATTCACTGCATTTGTCAATTTGGCAAGCGCATCCGATACCTGCGTCTTTGTTGCGCCGGCATTGCCGTATACTGCATTGGCCTCTGCCAGAGCTGCAGAAACTGCCGCCCAGCTGTCCGCCGTATAATCCGCCGCTGTTAATGCCGCTGCTTTGTCGATCGCTTCCTTTAATGCTGCTTTATCCTGCTCTGTTGCGATATCTCCCGCTGTGCCGCCTGCAGGTACCAATGTTCCAAATGCTGCTGCAAGATCAGCCAGCGCCTGGTCTACCTGTGCCTGTGTTGCATTCGGATCTGCATTGATTCCTTTTACTGTTGCAAGCACATTCTGGAACGCTGCCCAGCTGTCCGCTGTGTAGTTTGCTGCAGTCAACGCGTCTGCCTCTGCAATTTTCGCTGTCAGAGCAGATTTATCAACTAAGGAAAGACTGTTCATTACCTCTGTCAGTTTTGCAAGCGCTCCTTTGAGATCTGCCTCTGCATCGCCTGCCATATAACTGTCATATACTTTCTGTGCATCTGCGATTGCTTCCTGCAAAGCTGCCCAGCTATCCGCTGTAACGCCTGCCTCACTGACTGCTTTTGCCTCATCCAGTTTTGCTTTCAATGCAACGGCATGAACATTTACAAGATCCTGCTGCGCTTTCAAAATTGCATTTTCAATCTTGTCGATCTCTGACTGTGCCAGTTTCGTCTCGTCTTTCTCTGCAAGGACAGGATCCGCCTTAGCCACTGCATCCATCAATGCCTGATAGCTTTCTTCTGTATAATCGTCTGCATTCAGGCTTTCTGCCTGTGCTTTCAGCGCTTTTAATACTTCCCTGTCAACACGGCCGATATAAGAAATCTCAATACCGTTTAATCTTGCCGTGATCGCGTCTGCCGCAAGTCTTTCCGTATCGTCAAAGCATGTCAGCGACAATGTTCCCTGTTCGCTGCCCTCTGCATTCGGCGCTACATATACTTTGTAGATGGAATCCGTATTGCCGGCCCCTGCTCCGTATTGTCCGCCTGCTGCGGATTGCTGCGTATAGATATATTTACCGTCCAGCTCTCCTGTTCCAATTTCTACCGGTGTGGGAGATTTCGCAGCGTCATCTCTTCTTCTGGTCTCTTCCCCGCTGCCAAAGTAGAATTTTGTCGTATTATTTGCTTCCTTGCATCCTGTATATACATATACATAATACACGCCGGCTTTTACGTCTGCTTTAAACGTATACGGCGCGCCGCCTTCTGCATAAACAAAATCTCTGAAATATGCACCGCCGCCTGCAGTATTGGTTGCTGTTACCGCCTTGTCAAATCCATAATGATTGCGGTTATCATCCTGATTTTCGCTGTATACATCTGAACCTTTCCCTAAAATCGGTGCAACCGGCAGGTCGATATTGAGCAGGCCGTTCATAAGGCCGGCTGCCGTTACCTGCCCCGCTGTTGTTCCGTCAATCTCAGTTTCCGGTCCGAAGTCCAGGACAAGCTGTGTCATCAGTTCTGCTTTTGTCAGCCCATCGTACGCAGCAGAAAGGTCATCATACGCAACGGTTATCTTCTGGATTGATTTATCCGAACTGCTGATTATCTCTTTCGCAGCTGTCAATGCATCGCTGTATGCTTTCCAGGAGGAAACCGTATAATCTGTTTCGTTCAGTTTTGCAGCTTCCACTTCTGCAACCAGGGTGCTCAGTTCTGATGTATCACCCTCGCCCACTGTAACAATATTTGTAACCGGATCGTACTCTACGCCGTCCAGCCAGAATGCCAGCGTATCTACAAGCGCCGTCACTTTTGGCTGAATATTGAGGTTTTCTTTCGCTGCCGCATAGTCTGCCATGGCTTTTTCCAGTTTCGTTACAGTTTCTTTAATATATTTATTGCTGTTTTGAACTGCCGTCTCTGCCTGTGCATAAACAGCGTCAAATTTGGAAGTATCTGTCAGCTGCATATATTCTACCGTTTTTGCTGCTGCTTCCGCCTCTTTTAACGCCTTAACAAGGTTTCCGTTTCCTGTAAAATCTTTAGCCGGAGTTCCTCCGTCCGCTACTTTTGCAACTTCCGTGGACACCCCTTCCATTGCGGTTATAAATGTATTCCATGCCTGTGCATTATGATCCTGTGTCACATGTTTGTACTCATCAACGGTAATTGCGTTGAAAATAGCAAGTTTGCCGTTCTTTCCGCTTACAACTACCTGGCCGCTCCTCTTTAATACAACACGTGCGGACATTCTGCAGTCATCTACCGTTTTCGTCTCTGCCCAAACATAGCCGTCATTTAACTGTACGCCGTTTACAAAATATTTTGCTCCCGGGAAATTATCATTATTATTGTCAGCGCCGGCATATACGCTCACTCTGTATTCTCCTGCCGGAAGATCAATTGCAAATTCCCAGTCGCCGCTTCTTGCCGCATCCGAAACAGCAACCAGCAATGCCTGATCATATTCACTGCTGCCGTTTGGCGTTGGATTATTTGCCGTAGCAGAAACATGATTTCCCGTAATCGGATGCCCTTTTAAGAAACCATAGCCTGTTGCTTTATTATACGCTCCGTCTTCGCCAAGGGACGGTGAGACAAACGGCGCCGGTGCAGCTCCGGATTTTGTTCCGAAGTCGAACTGATAGTCATCCAGCGGAACTGTCTCCATACCATCCACAACGGTTTCTTTGTAGGTCGACATACCGCCGGATATCGCATCCGGTTCCCCGTCAGCCTTAACGCCTGATATTTCATCTACGTCGAAAAGCGCGCTGATCTTCTCGGACGCAATCACACCGCCGTCTGCCACAGCGCCTGGCGCCTGCTCTTTTGCCTGATTCGGAACTGTTACATACTCCCAGTCCGTATCAGACGCATAGTAATAATCCGTATACGCCGGCTGATTATAAGAAGAATTCTGAGATGCAATTCCCACGCGGTACTGCGTATTATGCATCAGCGTATAATTCTTATGTGCAGACACTTCCGTATTCATATAGATCCGGAGAGAATCATTCGCCTCGCTGCGGAGAATCATTTCTTCTCTGGAATCACCAAACAAATCCGCTACCAGGCAAGGATTTCCTTTTGTGGAATTGTTCGTGCGATATCCCTGTGCCGTTAAAAATGTTTTGCTCTTACCATCCTCACATCCGATGATAGATACGTCGCCATCAGCGTTTTTCCCTGCCGATGTAATAAACTGGGTGCTCATGTCGGCAGCCCACTTAATATTCATATTTGAGCTGACGCCTGCAAGAACGGCAAGATTGCCCTTGCAGTCTTTTCCTGTACTAAGCTCAAGACCTCTGACATCCTTTAATACGTCGCCGATAATGATACGTCCGAAATCAGTCTGTCCCGGATTTCCAAAAATCGCCGTATTTGTCTCGGTATCACGGAGTGCCCAGTCGTAAGCCGCCCACTCGCCGCCTTCAAAGCAGGAAACGATCTCAAGTCCCGGCCTGTCAGGATTGATATCCGTAATGTGAATCGCATCGCCATGACCGTATTTATAAACTTCATTTTTTACCGTATTCAAACCTGTTCCGGAACTGTACAAAAACAGATCCTTTTTGTTCATATCATAAGATACGATCGCACCGCCGTTGACGATATCCTGACGTCCGTCGCCATCCACATCCGCTACTGCGATGTAGTGGTCGCCCTGTCCGGAAAGCTTACCGCTCTCAGGATCACAACCGTCAAATCCATGAGGCCCGTCGTCAAACGGATTTGTCATAACGGTCCATCCGGAATCAATTTTTCCTGCAACATCAAGCTTTTTATCAACAACGTTGTATGCTACCATCGTTGTTCTCGTATAGTAACCGCGGCCCATAATGCAGGACGGCGTCTCGCCGTCGAGATATGCCACTGTCACATTAAAACGATCGCAGCGGTTGCCCGGCTCGATATTCTTCATCGCGTAATCGCCCCAGAGCATACCGTCGTCTTCACGTGGATAATACCAGTCCTGCGTATCCAGCTCAGCGCCTGTTGAACAGTCAAACAGTGAAATGTACTCCGGGCCTGTAATTACATAACCTTCATAGACGTTCAAATCATGTTTTGTCATGCGCTTCTGGTAGGTATTCAGGAAGTAATCAACAAGGATCTCCGCCTCATCCTTTGTATAGCCAACGCCGTTTACATCTTTATTGACGCCGGAAAGAGCTGCAACATCAGTCGCATTCCAGAGTTCCACCAGATTCGTTCCCCAGTGTCCGTCAATGGCGTCTTTTACGGACTGTTTATTCTCATAAAGCTCCCATTTTCCCCAGTCCATAAATACCTTAACAAGATAATCACGGTAATCTGCTGCCGACATTACATAGTTGTCAGTATCTTTCGCTCCTTTTGCGATAGCAGACTCCGTATTTGTCACATATTTTTCTTCCTTAACGGAACCGTCTGCATTATATGTGGTCATTTTGGAACCGGGAGCTGTCTTGACCATCATCTCCGCCTTGCCGTCTTTGTCGTAATCGTATACGCCAAATTCAGTATAATGCGCGCCGGAACGAATATTTAAACCAAGATCCAGTCTCCAGAGCAGAGTTCCGTCAAGTTTGTAGCAGTCGATATATGTCTTGCCTGTATATCCCTGCTGCGAAACGTCCTTGGAAAGACTCGGATCCCATTTCACAAAATACTCATACTCACCGTCGCCGTCCACATCGCCAACCGACATATCGCTGGCAATATATGTAATATTCGTCGTTGAATAACCGTCTGTTGCGCTGTTCAGAAGTTTGATATCCTCTGTCTTTACCCCATATACCTCTTCAATTGTGGTATCTTCCGGTTTTTTCAGTTTGATATCTTTGAATGCAGCGCCTGTGCCTGCCTGAAATACCGTGTAATCCGTACATGCCTCCGCCGCTGCTTCTGTGCCGTTTTTCACCGGAACCAGTTTATAGCTTACACCGTCCAAAGACTTTGTCTCTTTGTCAAGATAGTTCGTGCTGTCAGTCACTGTCGCAATCTTTGCATTATCACGATACAGGTTAAAATCCACACCTTTAAGACCCGTATCGCCAAAACCGGCTACTTCATCTGCAAACAGCCTCCAGTTTAAATAAACGCCTTCTGCTGTAACAGTTGCTGTCATACCGCGGTCAAGCTTCTCAAGGTATGCATTATATTCCACTGCTTTTGGTGATCTGACCGCATCTGACAATGCGCCGACACCACTTGTTGTAACCGGAGCAACCTTAAAGTAAAGGTTATTAAATGTCGATTTTTTTACTGTAAAAGTCAGTGTATCTGCGCTGTCAACCGTTGGCTTAACCTCTTTTTCATCCGGTTTTACCGTTTTGCCGTCCGGTCCAACCAGCAAAAATTCTGTTGTATCCAGATTCTTGTCTGCCCAGTATACATTATACCCTGTTACCTGGAATCTGGCATCGGAAGACTCCAGCTTATCCCATTCAAGTGTGACGGAATCCGCTGTCACCGACTTCACTTTAAGCCCCGATACTACCGGCGCAAGCTCAAGCCCCTCATAAGCCGTTACCAGTGCTTCCCCTGCTGATATGTACTTGTTTGCAGCATTCATAGCCTCCGTAACATCGCTGACTGCACCTGTTACTTCTTCTTTCCATGGCTTGACTTCCCTTGCAAAAGCCACAGAAACATTTGTCCCAAGTGTTTCGACCAACATTGCCGCCGCCAGAGCGACTGCGCCGACCCGTCGGGCCTTTCGCCCGTTCTGGGACCACTTGTTTGTCCTGCGTTGCCTGTTCATACGTAGTTCTCTCCCTTCTTTTATAACAAATTTACTGTTGTGCAGTTCCCTTTTCAGAAAAGGCACCACTGCTTTTGTATTATAGCAGTTTTTCACAAAAAAACAACTTGTTTTTTCATTTCATTAACATTAATTTCACGTTAAATTCACAGGTTTATGTTATTATTCGGCATTCTGCCCCATTAATATGGAAGAAATTACTACTTTGCATGCGCCACGCCTCTCGCCTCCACCAGTGAAAACGCAATGTTGATCGCGTGGTCGCCAACGCGTTCGAGCCCGGAGACGACATCCGAAAAATAAATGCCGGCCTGCGCGCTGCACTTGCCCTCATTTAACCTTAAAATATGCGTCGTCTGCAGGGAACGCTCCATCTGGTCGATTCTGTCCTCAATCTCTGCAATCTCCCGCATATTTGCAGTGTTTCCGGTTACAAACATATCGATGGATTCCCTTAAAATCCGATTGACCAGATCCATCATCTCACGCAGCTCGCGCTCACTTTCGCTGCTTAACGCCAATCCGTTCTTATAAAACTGCGGGATCAGATCCGCGATATCCTGCGCATGGTCGCCGATGCGTTCAATATCGCTGACCACATGAAAATAGGCGGCAATCATGTTTGCATCTGCAATCGGCAGCGTGTTCTGGTTCGTCTTGACCAGATAATTGCTGATCTGTTCGTCCAGATAGTCGATATACTGCTCTACTTCAAACACGTTTTTTGCTCTTTCCTCATCATTTTGGATCAGGCACTCGACCGCCAGATTTAAATTGTCAATCGCCATATTGGCCATGCGCTCCATCTCCTGGATCGCCAGATAGATGGCAACTGCAGGATTCGGCAGGCCATTTCCGATAAACTGCAGCCGAAAATCCTGCCCGCCTTTTGCCTCGTCCTCCCCGGGGATCAGACGATATGTACAGCGAATGATAAAGTTCATAAACGGGTAGAATACAAGCACCTGGAACACTTTAAACAGGAAATGCGCCCACGCAATATTTCTGCCCAGATTTCCCGCATCTGTTCCGTGTCCGCTGAAAAAATAAATCACTTCCTCAATTCCGTGTCCAAAGAAGATCAGCAGCAAAAACATCAGTATTGTCCCATAAATATTAAACAGAAGATGAATCAGGGCCGCACGCTTCGCGTTTTTGGAACCGCCCAATGATGCGAGCACCGCAGACGCACACGCTCCTATATTGCAGCCAAGAATGACAAACATACAGATGCGCAGATCGACAAGGCCCTGCGACGCCATCACCACAAGTATGCTGACGGTAACGGAAGAACTCTGTACAACAGCCGTAATCACAAGTCCCAGCAAAAGCCCCAAAAACGGATTTGTAAAACTGCCCAGCATCTCTATCACTTCCGGTATCTCGTGGAGTTTCCCCATCGCCTCCGACATTGTCGCAATTCCGACAAAAAGCATTCCAAATCCCAGCACGATCTCCCCGGATTTTTTGATCATCGGCTGTTTGATAAACTGCACCATCACCGTCCCAACAAACAAAAAAACAGGTGCGATCGTACTTAAACGGAATGCGACCAGCATAGCTGTAACTGTCGTGCCGATATTCGCGCCGAGAATGATGCCGCACGCCTCACTAAGACTCATCAGACCGGAATTAACAAATCCGACTACCATAACGGTCGCGGCGCTTGAAGACTGGATCAGCGCCGTAAAGAAAATTCCAACCACAAGTCCAAGAAACCGGTTCCTGGTAAATGCCTCCAAAATACCGCGCAGCTTGTTGCCCGCTACTTTTTCGATACCTCTGCTCATCAGCGTCATGCCAAAAACAAAAAGGCCGAGCCCTCCGAGCAATTCGATCAGTATTACTCCCATAAAATTTTCTCCTGTGTCCTTTTGCAATCGCTTTTATTTTGTCATATGCGGACATTATAGCATACTTTGTGTATTTGTCGCTATCTATTTTTCCAAATTAAGGGGAAAGCCATAGAATAACGGCGGTTGAGGATAAACACTCTTCCGCCGTTCCATTTACCTTTCACATAATATGATAGCGATTCCTGTTCTTACTGTTCTGCAATCTTTTTGTTTCTTACCTCTGAAACTCAAGTCCGGCCCTGATCTTTTCATTTGCTTTTTCTACGTTCATCCTGGAGAGAATCAGCATAATTACAATATTTAAAATCAGAGGCAGCCATAAATACATAAACTGCAGCATACGGATACAGGAATCAGGCTGGACGTTTAGTGTTCCGGAAAATCCGCTTACCTCCAGAAGCAGTCCTGAAACCGCCGTGCCAAGCCCGCCGCCGAGTTTTGTTCCAAGCGAGGTACAGGAGTACATCGTACCGTCAACACGTTTGCCCTTGGTAAGAAACGTATACTCGGAGCAGGAAGCGATCACGGCATTCATATCTCCCTGCCACGGCCCCTGTCCAAACGCTGCAATCGCCGTGAACAACAACATCAGCGGGACGCTTCCAATATAAGCGGCCACGATCACAAGCAGACGTCCCGCGACCGCCAGCATATACCCCCTCAGATTCAGTTTATAAAGCCCCCTCCACCTGCCGACCAGAGTCGGAGTCAGCACAAGCGCAGCAATCAGTGGAATATTGATGGCCCAGGAAAATACGCCATACAGACTTTCATTTTTCATGACATAGGTCATATAATAGATTCCGGCATTGATCATCGCCCCATAAAGCTGCTGCAGGATATAAACGCCGCAGATCATCAGATAATATTTATTGGCGATCAATAATTTCGCCGCCTCAAGAAGCCCGTATTTTTCCTCATTTTCCTCTGTTTTCGCCGATCTGGTCAGTTCCTCTTCCGGCAGTTCCTTTACGGACAGGCAGGAAATCGTATTCACAATCAGGCCAATAACCGCATAGACAATCGCAACGATTCGCCACGCGCCGGCCCCTCCGCCGCACATCGCTACAAATCCGACTGTGACGGACTGGATCAGCAGGCTTGTTGCAAATGCAAAGATAAATCGGCAGGACCCCATCTGCACACGTTCTTTGCTGTTTGTCGTACAGAGAGAAGTCAGGGCCGAATAAGCAATATTATTGGCCGTATAAAACACTGCGTTCAACAGTGTATATGCAATAAAAAACCATGCGTACTGCGCCGTTTTTCCCAAACTGGTCGGGATTGCAAAAATTGCGATCAATGTCACGGCGCAGCCGACATACCCATACAGCATCCAGGGCCTCGCACGCCCAAGCCTGCTGCGCGTCTTGTCAATCATGGCGCCGAAAAACACATCGGTGACGCCGTCAAACAGTTTCGATAATGCAATTAAAATACCGACTGCCCCGGCGGACAGCCCGACCGTATTGGTCAGATAAATCATGACAAAGGAGGACAGAAACGCATATACCACATTTCCCGCCACATCCCCGGAACCGTACCCCACTTTGTTATACCATTTTAAATATGTTTTTTCCCTCATAAATACCTCTCCATTCTGTATCCCATATTTCTTCTTTCCCGCGCTGCCCTGCTCCCCGAAAGTTAACCCCTGACAAATGGAATCAGCTGAAATGCAAAGGAAAACTCGTTCTCATCCAGCCGATATTGTTCCAATAACTTTGGCCCGCAGCTGTTTGAGCCAATCCCGCTCATCGCATAGTCAATACATAATACGGTACTTCCTGCTTTCACCAGCCGGTCGCGATGAGATGTTCGCATCAGTTCCTCCTGCGTATAAACGGATGCCTGAAACGAAAACGTGTTTTCAGATGCGGCAAAAAGTCCGAACCGGTTTCCCGAAATTTCCACATAATCGCAGTCATAATGGCTTCCGTTCTCCTGCGGACGAATATAATCTTCGTGCATCTGATCCACTCTCATCCGATAAATACCGTGGCTTGCGGCCCGGTGTTTATCACAGTAGCTTTCCATCGGCCCCATTCCGTAATAGCAGACCTGCCCCAGTTTCTCATTTAAAAACAGCCGCACCCCAAATCTCGGCAGTTCCGGTAACTCCATATTCCGGTGCACCTGAAAATCCGAACATATTTTGCCGCTGTAATCAACGCGCCAGGAAACCTCCGCTTTCAAAATGCGCTGTACGGACGGCGCCAGAACCGACATGACAGTGCGTATCACCACCGCGTCTTTCTTCTGAAAAACCGAAGTGTCATAAGCCCTCGCATAAGATTCATGATAACTCGCCCGCTTCCACTCGCGTTCTTGATACATATCATTATCGGTAGGCGCTCTCCAGATATTCAGTTCCATCGGGCGTGTCAGATATTCCCTTCCTGCATAACTGACAGACGAAAACAACCCCGTTTTCTTATCAAACGTATGCGTAAAACCACGTCCGCCGCAGATCACAGCATCATCTGTCTCCATGACACAGATACCGGCCTCATCCGTCGTTCTCCGGTTCATCCACTTAAGAGCTGTCTGATTTCTCCCGTCCTCGTTTGGAAGCCTTATTTCATCAAACCCCAGTTCATATCCTGCCGGCACAAAAGGCGACTTGTTTCGCATCTGATAAATGATTTTTAAATAAGTCTTACCTCTGGGCGGAATCGTAAGATCCAGCGCAGCCGTCGATTCGCCGTGCGGCTTTACGCCAACCGGCGCCACTTCGCCGCTCTGTACACAGACGCCGTCACAGGTCATCTCATAACGTATCACGATATAATCTTTGAGATCCCAAAAATCCATATAGTTATGAATCTTCAATACTTTTCTGTTTTGATCGAAAGAGACGACGCGAGCCGGACGATAAACATTTTTATATTCCAGCAGGCCCGTATGCGGGGTGCGGTCAGGATATACAAGACCGTCGACACAGAAATTACCGTCGTGGACAATCTCGCCGAAATCTCCTCCATAGCGATATCTGATCTTCCCGTTTGCCTCTGTGCCGCAGGCAATCGCATGATCACACCATTCCCAGACAAAGCCGCCGCACATTGCATCGTTTTCCTGAATCAGCCGGAAATAATCTTCCAGATCACCCGGGCCGTTTCCCATCGAATGACTATATTCCACTAAAAGCAGCGGCTTCCCCGCATCTTTTGCCAGATATTCTTTCACTTCTTCCAGGGAAGGATACATTCTGCTGTACAAATCGAGATCATCAAACCGATACACTGCGTCGTAATTGCGGTACCTTGCACTCTCATAATGTGTAATACGCCCGGGATCAGACTCTTTTACCCATTTCAACGCTTTCTCAAAATTACAGCCATATGCGCTCTCGTTTCCCATCGACCAGATTACAATGCACGGCCTGTTTTTTTCCCGCTGCACCATAAGCCTGACGCGGTCCAGAATCGGCTCTTCCCATGCCGGGTTGTCTGCGATCTGCTCATTCCAGTGACAAAATTTATTGCGATCGGTATTTTCACCATAATAAAACCCCATCGGTCCGTGCGCCTCGATATCGGCTTCATCAATCACAAGAAATCCGTATTTATCACACATCTGATAAAAGTACGGCGCATTCGGATAATGACTGGAACGTATCGCATTAAAATTATGCTGCTTCATCAGTGACAGATCCTGTTTTACCTGTTCCACTGTAACCGCACATCCTGTCACCGGATCAAAATCATGCCGATTGACGCCGCGAAACTTAATTTTGTTCCCGTTCAGATAAACCACGCTGTTTTTTATCTCAATTGTCCGGATCCCCACATAGTCCGTAATTGTCTCATACGGCGTCTGCAGGATCAGTGTGTACAGATACGGCTGTTCCGGATTCCACAGCTTCGGGTCGCACACTTCAAGCGAAACGCTTCTTGCCTGAACCGTTTTAGAATCCACCTCCAAACCATTCTGGTCATACAATGTTGCCGAAAGCGCGGTTGTTCCTCCGATACAGGATACAAAAATCCGGACATCCGCTTTTCCGCCATAAACAACGGTCGATACCCGATAATCCCAGACTGCGCGTTTTGGACGTTTCAACAGATAGACATCCCGAAAAATCCCGCTCATCCTGAATTTGTCCTGATCTTCCAGATAGCTTCCGTCACACCACTTTAACACAAGCACCGAAAGCGTATTGATTCCGCAGCGAACCGCCCCTGTCACATGAAACTCACTTGTCGCATGCGATACCTGGCTGTATCCGATATATCTCCCGTTCATCCACACATAGAAACAGGCGTCCACCCCCTCAAAATTCAGATATACGTCCGGCGCATCTTTCTCTTTTTCGTATGCAAACCGGCAGACATACTCCCCGCAGGGATTATCCTGCGGCACATAAGGAGGATCAAACGGAAACGGATAGCGAAAATTTGTGTACTGATGCGAATCATAGCCCTGCATCTGCCATGCTCCCGGCACTGTCTGTTCATCAAATCCGGATACATCGTACCCCTCTTCAAAAAACGGCTCCTGCGCCTCATAAATACTGTCAAAATATCGAAATTTCCATTTTCCGTTCAGCATCTGTATCCGATCGGATTTTTCGCGCTGCTCCACCAGACAGTCCATTCTGCCGGACGCCGGAATATAGTATGCTCTCGGCTCCATTGTATTATCATGCAGCGTCTCCATATCTTCGTAAAACCTTTGCACAATCATTGCACAACCCCCTCCACATATACATTATTTTGTACCCCAAATATTTACCCCTGATTTTTTACCGCTGGTTTATTTTTCCTCCTCTTTTTATTTTGTAAGGTTATTATAAGTTTTTTTGTCTTATTTTGCTATAAATTCAATTAGACAAAACATGCACAAAATGATACAATAAAAAAAGCCAATCTAAAATTGGCAGGATAGGAAATGAACCGTAATGCAGGAATGGAGATTTTTATGTATATTAACGCAGGTTATTTGAACAATTCTCTGATCGACTTTAAAGATAAGAGCAAACCGCTGGTTGTCGGAAGCTGCGGGACCTACCGTCTGAACCGCCATCCGAAACTGCCGACTTACCGTCCGCGCGGACGCATCGATTATCAGATTTTATATATCCAGTCCGGAATCGCTCATTTTCATTTTGATCACGAAGAAAACGAGACTGTAATCTCAGCCGGAAACATCGTTCTATACCGCCCAAAGGAATTTCAGAAATATGAATATTATGGCAAAGATAAAACAGAAGTGTACTGGATCCATTTTACTGGCGGAAATGTAAAAAATATACTGCGCAGTTATGGGATCAAAGACGATATGCGCGTCATTTATGTGGGAACTTCCCTGGAATATGAAAGAATTTTTAAACGGGCTATCACAGAACTGCAGAGATGCCAGCCCAATTATCAGGAAATGCTCGTACTGCTGCTGCGCCATCTGCTGATTTCTGTCCAAAGGCAGATTACGCGGGAGAGAAAACTTAAAAATGAATATCTTGACGCGGAAATGGATCTTGCCGCGCAATATTTTAACGATTATTACAATACGGAAATTAATATTGAAAATTATGCCGCCCAAAGGGGAATGAGCGTAAGCTGGTTTATCCGGAACTTCAAACAGTATACCGGAACAACGCCGATGCAGTATATCGTTTCTATCCGCATTACCAACGCACAGATGCTGCTCGAAACGACCTCCTACACCATTACCGAAATCGCCCGCATCGTCGGATATGAAAACCCGCTCTATTTCAGCCGGCTCTTTCACAGCCAAAAAGGCGTCTCCCCTTCCGCCTATCGAAAACAGACGGCGGGGCCGCACTGACAAACGAAATCTTTTTTACGACTCGGCACGCGCCTCTTTTGCAGTGAGCCGCTTCCTGTCTGTCAGAAACCTTTTTCTGTATTTTAACTGGACATAGTCCATAATCTTTTTGAGACAGACGGCATCGTATGCGCCGCCAACTGCGCCGGCTACGGGAATCCCCTGTAAAAATTTCATACAGAGCAGTTCCCTGGCCAGTGCGGCTGCCGCCGCATCCATCTGCGATGCGAACGGTTCCTCCGGCAGAATGCTGTTCTCCGAATACGCATCCACTTTTTCATTTACAGCGATAAATTCGTCGCCATAAGACAACGCCCCCTGTATCAGCAAAAGGATAAATCGCTGTTCTTTCTCTGTCTTACCGAAATAGCCAAACTGCATCCCCGTCTCATAAATACTGCGCAGTAAAACGGCCGTAAACAACGGAATATCCGGCAGCCCCACCCCGAAAATGCCAAGTCCGATTCCCCCGGCCCCGGACACAAGCATGCTTTTCCTTTTTCCCTTTGCCGCCTGATTGGAAAATTCACGCAGAGAACGGCGGTCTCCCCGAATTTCAGCCGCATATTCCCTTACCATTACCTCTTTTTTTATCTTTTCACCGGGACAGGTCTTCTCTATTACAGCTGTCCCCTTTTGAAATACCAGAGAAAATGCTCTGGAAAAAGCAGCATTCAAAATATCCTGCAGTTTCTCCGGCGCCTTTTGCTCCAACGCACGACTGAGCGCGGAAACTTTCTTTTCCGCGCGTTTTTTCAAATATCGCTCTTCTTTCCGCCTTACGGCTTCCAGTTCTTTTTCCAGTGCTGTATTTTTCATTCGGCCCCTGTCCCTGCCGCAACCGGCGTCTCTTTCTCAATTTATTTTATGCGCAAAAATTTATTTAATAACTGAAACAGCCTCGTGGTGTCAAGCGGTTTTGCAAGATGCTCATCCATCCCGCTTTCCATCGCTTTTCTTCTGTCCTCCTCAAATGCATTTGCCGAAACCGCTATAATCGGGATGCCTGAGAGCGCAGAATTTTCAATACTGCGTATCGCCCTTGTCGCATTGTAGCCGTCCATCACAGGCATCTGAATATCCATCAGGATCAAATCGTAATAACCAGGCTGCGACTGATTGACCATCTTAACAGCCTCGCTTCCGTCAGAAGCTGTCTCTACCAGAAATCCGGCGTCTTTTAATACCTCATTTTCGATTTCAAGATTGATCTCGTTATCATCCACAATCAGGATACGCTTTGTCCTTTCGGATTTACGCTCCCCGCCGTCACCGCTGTCCACACCTGTCTGAAATATTACTTTCTGCTTTTGTATCCGAAACGGTATCGTAACGCTAAAACGGCTTCCTTTCCCTGGCTTACTCGATACGTCTATTTTTCCGCCCATAAGTTCGACCAGATATTTTGCAACCGTAAGACCTAATCCGGTCCCGTGAATGCCGCTTAACGTTGTATTTTTCTCGCGCTCAAACGGCTCGAACAGATGATCGAGAAAATCCTCGCTGATCCCCATCCCGTTATCCTCAACTACAAACTGATAACAGGCGCTGCCATGCCTGCACTCATGACGCTCGGATACGACCAGCGAAATCCTGCCGCCTTTTGGCGTATATTTGATCGCATTGTCCACAAGATAAGCAAGGATCTGCTTTATCCTGTCCCTGTCTGCAATCACATTGTCATGCGTCAGATTGGAGATATCCAGCGAAATCGTATGGCCGCTTGCCGTTGCCCGGGGAAGCATATCCATCTGTACCTGATGCGTAATATCCATGAGACTGCAGTCATTCTCCTCCATATGAATTTTACCGGACTCCAGCCGCGCAATTTCAAGTACGTCATTCAATAGCTGCATCAGCTGGTCGCTGGAAGCCTGAATCTGATCCAGATAATTTTCTACGCGCGCTCTCTCCTCGATATGCTTTCTTGCCAGTGCGGCAAACCCTACGATACCGTTCATCGGCGTCCGGATATCGTGGGACATATTAGAGAGAAACAGGTTTTTCGCGTTGTTCGCACTGTTTGCCGCGCGCAGCGCCTCTTTCAGCATTTTAGACTGCTTCATCTCCTGAATAATCTCGTCGTCAATATTGCGGTATCCCAATACAATCTGAGAAATCCGATCTTTTGGCCCGACATTTACGATGCGAAGCTGTATATATTTTGTCCTGCCGTTTTCAAACACCCGATAATTCAGATGAAACGACTTGTCATTGGAAAGACGCTCCCGAATATAATCCGGCTCACTGACGCCGCAGAGAATATCCCGATCCTCCGGATATACCCAGTTCCTGATATAAGCAGCGTCAAAACCGGCGAAATCCAAAACCTCATCCTCCATAAACTGCTTTTCAAAACGTGTACTGACACGATATGCCTTGATTTTATTGGTATCCAGATCAACATAGAAAATAGATTCATAATCGATACTGAGCCCCGCGATCACTTCAAGACGCCTTAAATGCTCCTGGTTAATCAGCTTAAGCTCCTGACTATACTCTCTGATCTGCTCTTTTAACTGCAGTTCCCGTTTTCCTGTCTCCGCCAGAAACGCTCTCTTCTCCGCTGCCTCCCGTTCTTTCTTCTCGGTAACGTCCCCTGCAAAGACGTAAAAAATATCGCCTGACGTCTCACTGTGGACAAAGTGCCCGTAATCATCAAGCCAGCGAACCTGTCCGTCTTTCCGGATAATGCGGTATTCCACATGATCAAGATCATACCGGCTGTGTGCGATCTGCTCTTTGATACTGCGCTCCACTTCATCAAGATCATCCGGATGCACGAGTCCCCGAAACGAATTTCCGGTCAGCTCCCGAAATTCCGCCATATTTTTACATCCGAAAATCCGAAGGATCGACTCGTTCGCATAGACAATCTCTTCATCCCCGTCCGCATAATAGATAAAACAGCCGCCCGGCATACTGTCCATCAGTTTTTTCAGCTGAAATGCCGTATGTACATCCCTTGTGCGTAATATAATCTCCAATTCCGAAGAATGATAATTTTCAAACAGAGCGTCCATATCCATACCGGCTTCCGGCGGATTGTCAAGTGCAAAAAGCAAGAATTCTATTATATTATGACTTAAATCAAACTGATTTTTCAAGCGTAAGCCCTCCAGCCATTATTTTTCCCTGTCATCAGACCTGAATTTTTGTTGCATTATACCACATAATCTTTATAAAAGCAATTTGTCCTGACTCCTGTTTATCTCGCCGACATGAAATTTTGTTACTGTTCACTCCCCCAATAAGCCATTGTGAAATGTGACGAAATTTATTTTA
>CAMUHN010000067.1 GCA_947088675.1 uncultured Roseburia sp. | reverse complement strand
TTGCCTGACAGCAGGCCTTATTGTCATGCTCTTTTTTACAAAATTTCTTTTTTTTCAATTTTCTACTTGACTTTTAATAGTTGGTCTTTCAAAATAACTCCTTTTTTGCCCTGCATTTACGCATTATGCAAATTTTTCCTGCATGCGACATCACTGCCCGTCCTGTCATTTTTTGCCACCATAATATCTGTGATTGCCTAATCCAACAGACTACACATTTATGCAGATAGATCAAAAGCAATTTAAGATTATTTTCCAACAATCTCTCCCGTATGTATAAACTCATAGGGCGTCTGCTGATAGACATAATAATTAAGCCAGTTAGAAAATAAAATATTCCCGTGTGAACGCCACTGAAGTCTGGGTCTTTTCGTGTCATCGTCGTCTGGATAATAATTAACCGGCAATTCAATAGGAAGACCTTTGCTCCTGTCACGCTTATATTCCTTATCTAGCGTAATCCGGTCATATTCAGGATGCCCCATCACAAAAATACGTTTTCCCTCATCGTCGATTGCAAGGAAAAAACCGGCCTCATCCGATTCCGCTAAAACTGTCAGCTCTTTTGTCTTTTTAATATCCGAAAGTCGAACTTCGGTATGCCTCGAATGCGGCGCCATAAAATAATCGTCAAATCCACGCACAAGCGGCACTTTACGGTTTTTGACATGGTGCTCAAATACGCCGAATATTTTCCCGGGCAGCAAATGTTTCTTCAGTCCATAATGATAATAAAGACCGGCCTGCGCCCCCCAGCAGGAATGCAGCGTCGATGTGACATGCGTCTTCGTCCACTCAAAAATCTCACAGATTTCAGGCCAGTAATCAACCTGCTCATATTCCATCTGTTCAATCGGCGCTCCCGTAATGATCAGACCGTCCAGATTTCGCTCCTTTACGCTTTCAAACGTTACATAAAACTGATTGAGATGGCTTTTTGAAGTGTTTTTTGATTCATGGGACGAGAGCGTAATAAAGGTTACATCCACCTGAAGCGGCGTATTGGACAACGACCGCAAAAGCTGCAGCTCCGTGTCCTCCTTTAACGGCATTAGGTTCAGTATCCCAATCTCAATCGGGCGGATATCCTGATGTGTCGCACGTCTTTCATCCATCACAAAAATATTTTCTTTTTCCAGTATCTCTTTTGCCGGCAGATCGCTCTGTATTCTAATTGGCATCTGACTCTCCCCCTTTCTGCTCTATCCCCAAAAGCTCGTACAGGTTCTCCTCGGAAATAACCGGTATCCCAAGCTCCGTCGCTTTCTTGAGCTTACTGCCCGCATTTTCTCCTGCCAGCAGATAATCTGTTTTTTTCGAAACAGATCCGGATACTTTCCCGCCGTATTTTTCAATTAGTTCCGCCGCTTCCTTTCTTCCGAGTCCCGGCAGAGTTCCTGTTACTACAACCGTTTTGCCGCCAAGCGCCGATTCCATCGGCTCCGATTCTTTGCAGAACATATTGACGCCGGCTTTGGCCAGGCGCTCCAAAATAATCCGGTTTTTATCTTTTGCAAAAAATTGGGAAATACATTCGGCGCTTACCTCACCGATATCATTGACCTGCGTCAGCTCTTCCGGCGTTGCGCCCGCCACCGCGTCCATCGTCTTAAAATAGCGCATAATTGCCTTTGCAGCCGCTTTCCCGACATTCGGAATCCCAAAACCGGAAAGAAGCTGATACGCATCGTTTTCCTTTGCTCTGTCAATCACATCAAGCAGCTTATCTGTATTCTTTTCTTTCCCGATAATTCCCTGTTCAATCAATTCGTCCCTGTACCTGCGCAGTTCAAAAATATCTGCAATATCTTTGAGATAACCAAGGCGTACCAGATCTTCAATATAGACCGTGCCGAATCCTTTGATATCCATTGCGTCCCTGCCGACAAAATTGATAATATGGCGCTCCAGCTGTGCAGGGCAGTCCGGAGACGTACATTTGATATCGGCGGTGTCTTTTTCACGCTCTGTCCTTGCCCCGCAGACCGGGCACACATCCGGAATACGAAAGCGCTCCCATCCGTCCGTCCGTTTCTCCTTTTTAACCTCCTTTACTTTCGGTATAATTTCACCCGATTTGTATACTACAATCGTATCCCCGATCCCGATGTCCAGTTCGTCAATAAAATCCTGATTGTGCAGGGTAGCCCTCGACACACTTGTGCCACAGAGACGAACCGGTTCAAACACCGCAGTCGGTGTTATCCTGCCCGTTCTTCCAACCGAAAGTTCAATATCCAGAACGCGGGTTTCTTTTTCCTCGGGCGGATACTTATATGCAATTGCCCAGCGCGGAACTTTCGAAGTCGCTCCAAGAAGCTCCCGGTCTGCATAGCGGTTAAGCTTCACAACAGCACCGTCTATATCGTAAGAGAGATTCCCCCTGTTCTCACCGATCTCAGTGATAGCCTCCCAAACTTCATCAGCCGTTTTGCAAACTCTATAATTGTCAATAACGGAAACGCCCTGCTTTTTTAAATATTCGTATCCCTGCGTATGCGTTTCAAATTCCATTCCTCGTACCTGCTGAATGTTAAATATGAAAAAAGACAGGTTCCTTTCTTTTGTAACTTTACTGTCGAGCTGGCGAAGCGTACCGGCCGCGCAGTTTCGCGGATTTGCAAACAGCTTTTTCCCCATCAGCTCCTGCTTCTCGTTTACCTTTTCAAACGCTTCGTTTGTCATATAGACTTCGCCGCGCAATTCCAGATATTCCGGAGCCTCTTTTAATTTTTTCTTTACATCGGAAATCACTTTTGCATTTACCGTGACATCCTCCCCGAAATTAATCCCGTCGCCTCTTGTCTCTGCCAGTGCAAGTTCACCGTTTTCATAGCGCAGTACCATAGACAGTCCGTCAATTTTATATTCCACAACAAATTCCGGATCCTCCAGCTGTTCTTTCATCTGCGCGACAAATTCGTCGATCTCGTCTCTGGAAAATACATCCTGAAGACTTAACATCGGAACGTTATGGCGTACAAGCACGCCGGCCGTCCGCTTAGCGCTTCCTCCGACTTTCTGCGTCGGAGAATCTTTTGTCACAAGCGCAGGATTTTCTTTTTCCAGCTGTTTTAATTCTTTCATCAGCATATCAAATTCATAATCGGAGATCTCCGGTGCGTCCTGATTGTAATAACGGTCGCTGTGGTATAAAATCTGCTTTCTCAGCGAATCAATCCTTTCCCTGACTTCCATTCTGCCCTCCCATACTCATTTTCTGCACATATCACAAAGCTTTCTGTATTCTTCCTCCGTCACTTTACGGTACTTTCCGTATTCCAGATCACCAAGACTGATATTCATAATACGGATACGAACCAGTTTCTCCACACGATATCCAAAATATTCGCACATGCGTCTGATCTGTCTGTTGATTCCCTGTGTCAGAACAATGCGAAAACTATTTTTCCCGATTTTTTCCACACGGCATTTTCTTGTATACTGCCCCAACTCCACAAGTGGAACTCCCCCGGAAAGCCCGCGCAAAAACGATTCGGTCAGCGGTTTATTCACTGTAACGATATATTCTTTTTCATGCATGTTTCGCGCGCGCATAATTTCATTTACAATTTCCCCCTGATTCGTCAACAAAAGCAGCCCTTCCGAATCCTTATCGAGTCTTCCGATCGGATATATACGCTTTGGATAATGCATATACTGAATCACATTATCCTTTTCCCGTTTTTCTGTTGTACAGACAATCCCGCGCGGCTTATAAAGGGCAAGCAGAATCCTCTCCTCTTCTTTCTTCACAGGCATTCCGTCAACCAAAACCTCCTGCCCGCCATACACTCTCGTCCCCGCAGCTGCCATTACTTTCGCAACTGTGACTCTGCCGTCTGCGACCATGCGATCCGCCTCCCGCCTGGAACAGACGCCGGCCTCACTTAGAAATTTATTAATCCGCACTCCGTTTTCTTCCATTTTATCCCCCTGACTCAATCAATACCCACACGCTTTTGCACGCCAGGCTCTTCCTGTAGAATAATAAGAAAATGACTGCCACACTTTATTAATGTGCAGCAGTCACTTTCTTAATTTTTGACAACGGAAAACGTTTCAGACTGCTTTCCATTGTTTCGCGCGTTTACTGTAACAGATCTGTCTTAACATAGCCTGTCTTATCATTCCATTTTACTTTTGTCCAGCCTTCCGCATAACTCATAATCACCGTCAGCTTCTCTCCGTCAAACGCAATTCCGACTTTTTCGGATGTCTCGCTCATGCTGGCACGTATATTAACTGCGCCTGACACTGTAATCACGCTGCCCTCCGCCAGAGAACCTGCTGCGGCATTTGAATTATTCTCCTCCTGCTGCGGTGCGGATACTTCGGTCTCACTCAAAAATTCGGTCTTCACATAGCCGTTCTTTCCATTGTAGCTGACAGCGGTCCACTCGCCCTCTTCCCCTGTCTTCGTGACGGCTGCACCTGTCTCAAGCAGATCAAGCACCTCGGATTCGGTATTTGCCGCGGCGCGCATTCTCACGCCCTCTTTCACATAAAGCGTCTGCGCCGGCTGCTCTTGCGGCTGCTGTTCGTTGTTTTCACCTGCCGGCTGCTCTTCCTGTTGTGTATCCGACGACTGTCCCGGCAGAACCACCGTCTTTTTCCACTCTGAAATCGCCGTACCCAGGGCAGAGACAACGGTATTTAAATTTTCGTCCGAGGCTTTTGCGCCATTGTATTTCTCCAACACTTCCTGACGCAGTGCAAGCACGTCCTCCTCCGTCTCGAATGTGTCTACTTTTGCCTTGATATCCGGATTTCGCTCATACTCGTTTGTCTTATCGTTATAGGGGCTGTAGCTGTTGTCAATATAAAGCGCGCCGTTCTCGTCCGCCTGTACATAGAAAAAGTCAAGGCTTGGCCCAACGGTATCCACATTTAAAAACTTTACTTCTATATAGGCAGATACCAGATAGGAATTTTCGGTAATTCCTTTTTTGGTGTAGCATTTTAAATTCTGATACGACTCAACATACTGGCTGAACATCTGGATATAGCTCTTCTCATTGTCCGAAATCGGGCTTACCAGCTGTGAAAGCGCATCTATATCACCCGCTGCATATGCGGAATAATAACTGGAAATCAGATCGTTCACCGGCTGATAAGCGTCAACCTCATATTTCTCTACCTGCGGCTGCGGCGCTGTCTGCGTATCGTCTGCCGAATTTACGACCTCGGTCTGCGGCGTATCCAGATCACTTTCTCCTGACGGCCCCGCAAACTTTATCACGACAAAAACCAGTATTAAAAGCAGTACGCCCGCCGAGATATATTTCATATTTTTCTGTAAAAAAGCGACAACATTATTAAGGCCTTCGTTGGAAGGCGTATTTTTATCTGAACTTCCCATTTGTATCCACCAAACCTTTCTAAATGTAAACGTTCCAGCGCCGGCCTGCCTCAGCCGACTTGCAATACTGTGATCAGAAACTTCGAAAACTTCCGTTAAAAAAACAACGACGGCAACCACATAGTTCTTACTGTATGTCCTGCCGGCCTGTTTCGCACAGGAAAAAAGCTGCACCTGTACGCACGATATTATCAGTTTGCCACTGATGTCTGAAAAAATGCACCCGGCGGGAATCGAACCCGCATTGCCGGAGTCGGAGTCCGGTGTTCTATCCATTAGACTACGGTTGCCAGTAAAGTGTGACTCTGTTTTCGGCACACAAATTATGCTAACACAAAACAGAATACTTGTCAAACTTTACTTTTATTCTTTTATTATTTTTTCAAATCGCAGAATTGATCTGTTTTCAGCAAATGTAAACTGTAATCTCTTACAAACCGGCAGCCATACGCATTTCCTCCATCACACGACGGCTCGCCTGTGCGTCGGCTCCCAATATCCGTACTGCAATTTCGATCGCCGTTCCGGAAACCGAATGGATACGCAGAAAGTCCTCATCCTCTTTCGCCTGTACCCCGTGCAAATAAGCGGATGCAACGCGGTTAAGTTCAGAGAAAAGAGCAATCAGCTTCTGATACTCCGGCACCCGCTGCAGAATATGCTTCCCATCACAATCCCGCTCCTTGCCTGCCGTCGCGATGATCTGCATACAAAGGCGGAGTTCGCCCGTTATGTCAGACGCCTCCATCAGCACATCCGGCCGCTTTTCACGCTGCTTAAGAAAATACGCTTTCGCCCCGTCAACGTCCCCCTGATAAAAGTACATGGCAAGCCTTTTTTTCATCTCCGCTGTCTCGGCCTTTTCCCCAAGCATCCCCACTTTGCACTCACAGACGCAAAGCTTACGCGCCGTCACCCATACCAGCAGCAGAAATTCGGAGATAAATCCGAAAACACGTTTGTGGTAATCATCCTCCCCTGTTTCCAGGTCAATCCTCTTTTGCACTTCAAAAAAGATGCTAAAAAGCCAGGATACATACGCGTCAAACAACCCCTTTGATGTCACCAGCATGTTTCCAAAATAGGTTCTGTTTTCATTTACCAGGCGCAAAAATACTTCGTAATCATCGGGATAAAGTTCCTTTATCACTTCTCCCGTTACGATAAGCGCATGGCCATTGTGATTGACGGAAAATGCATTCTGATAGGAATCATTGAGCAGCACTTTTTTTGTCGTAATCAGATCGTAATGCCCCAACAACTCCAGCAATTCCTCTTTTGTAAAAATTTTCTCCTGTTCATTGAGCAGATACCGCCGGTAATGGCAGGTTCCTACATAACGGGAAGAACGGTCGTTTTTCCAGATCCAGTAATGGCCGGTCAGCTCACTGTAATAACGATTCAGTTCCGATATATTTTCTCCTGTGTCATCACCCATAAATCCCAGATCTTTCGCACATGCACGCCCCACATGGAGCGGCACATACGTCGGATCCAGCGGAACATCAAATTCTTTATGAGTCAGCGTATAGATGCATAAATCCATCGTTCCTCCCCTCATACTGCATCCTCAAACTGCGAATTGTACAGGTTTGCGTAAAATCCGTTTTTTGCAAGAAGTTCTCTGTGCGTTCCCTGTTCGATAATATCCCCGTCTTTCATCACAAGAATCAAATCTGCATTGCGGATCGTTGAAAGCCGGTGCGCAATAATAAAACTGGTGCGTCCTTCCATCAGGTTATCCATCGCTTTTTGAATCTGTATCTCCGTTCTGGTATCAACGGAGGAAGTCGCTTCGTCTAAAATCAGTATCTTATTATCGGCGAGAATTGCCCTTGCAATCGTCAAAAGCTGCTTCTGTCCCTGCGAGACATTGCTGGCATCCTCGTTTAATTCCATCTGATAGCCGCCTGGCAATGTCTTGATAAAGCGGTGCGCATGCGCAGCCTTTGCTGCCGCAATGACCTCCTCGTCCGTTGCGTCAAGCCTTCCGTAGCGGATATTTTCCATAATGGTCCCCTGAAACAGCCATGTATCCTGAAGCACCATACCGAAAGCGTCGCGCAGATCTCTTCGGTTGAAATCCCTGATATCATGGCTGTCAAGAGAAATGGAACCGCCGTTTACATCATAAAAACGCATCAACAGTTTTACCATCGTTGTTTTACCGGCGCCTGTCGGTCCTACAATGGCAATCTTTTGCCCGGACTTAACATCTGCGTTAAAATCTTTGATAATCAGCTGCTCGGGACGATATCCAAAACTCACATGCCGAAACGCAACCGCGCCCGTAACGGCCCCGATATCCGCCGGATTTTCCACAGCCTGCTCTTCCTCTTCCTCCGCCAAAAACTCAAACACACGCTCGGAAGCCGCCGCCATGGACTGTACCTGTGTAATCACCTGCGCAATCTGCTGGATAGGCTGTGTAAAGTTCTTTACATACTGGATAAAGGCCTGTATATCCCCGATGGTAATCGTCCCATGCATTGCAAGGAGCCCTCCGGAAAGCGCCACGGCCGCATACCCCAGATTACCGACAAACATCATAATGGGATGCATCATCCCGGACAAAAACTGCGATTTCCAGGCTGACTCGTATAAAATATCGTTTGTTTGATTAAATTCCTCTATCGTACTTTTTTCCTTATTAAAAGCCTTAATGACAAGATGCCCGCTATAAATCTCTTCTACCTGACCGTTAATGTGCCCTAAATATTCCTGCTGGCTCTTAAAGAATTTCTGCGATTTTTTTACGACAAACGAAATTAAAAATACTGAAATCGGAAGAATAATCAATGCAATCAGCGTCATAAGCCCAGAGATACTAAGCATCATGACAAGCACGCCGACCATGGTCGTAACGGATGTGATAATCGTTGTAACGCTCTGGTTTAGCCCCTGCCCTAACGTATCCACATCATTCGTAATACGCGAGAGAACCTCTCCATATGTGCGGCTCTCAAAATAGCGCATCGGCATACGGTTGATTTTCTCCGAAATTTCTTTTCGCAGACGATAACAGAGCTTTTGCGTGATGCCGGTCATAATAAATCCCTGTACAAAAGAAAAAACGGCGCTCACCAAATATAATCCGAGTACAAACAACAGAATCTTTCCAATTTCCGTAAAATCAATGCCGCCCGTCCCGGTAATTTTTGCCATCAGCCCTTCCGATAATTCGGTTGTCGCACGCCCCAGAATCTTTGGACCTGCAACATTAAAAATTGTGGAACTTACGGCAAACAGCATGACAACAAGAATCGCAATCTTATATCTGCCAAGATAGCCGGAAAGTCTTGAAACGGATCCCTTAAAATCTTTCGCTTTCTCCCCCGGCGCCATCCCCGGTCCTCCCATCGGCCCGCGGCGTCCCGGTCCTCTTCTCTCACGATTTTCACTCATCCCCTGCCACCTCGCTTTCCTCGATTCCAAGCTCTTTTGCAGAGAGCTGCGATTTTGCAATCTCACGATATGTCTCGCAATTTTTCAACAGTTCTTCGTGTGTGCCTTTTCCGACAATCCTGCCCTCATGCAGCACCAGAATCTGCTCTGCATGCAGAATCGTACTGATTCGCTGCGCAACTATGATCACTGTTTTGTCTTTGACTTTCTCGGAAAGCGCCCTCCGCAGTGCAGCGTCTGTCTTTAAATCCAACGCCGAAAAACTGTCGTCAAAAATATAGATCTGCGGATCTTTTGCAATGGCACGCGCAATAGCAAGACGCTGTTTCTGTCCGCCGGACACATTGCTTCCGCCCTGCGCAATCGCATGCTCATACTGCTTTGGTTTCTCCTCAATAAATTCCTGCGCCTGCGCGATACGCGCTGCCTCTCGAATTTCATCATCCCCCGCCTCTTCTTTTCCAAAGCGCAGATTGGATGCAATCGTTCCGGAAAACAGGATTCCCTTTTGCGGCACAAAACCAATTTCGCCGCGCAAATCCTCCATTCGAAGATCGCGTATATCCTTTCCGTCCAGCAATACGGCCCCGCCCGTCACATCGTAAAGGCGTGGAATTAAATTGACAAGCGTTGATTTACCGCATCCGGTACTTCCGATGATCGCTGTTGTCTCTCCCGGCCCTGCGGTAAAATCAATATCTTCTATCACATTCTCCTCTGCATTCGGGTAACGGAAACTCACCCCGGAAAAACGAATGACACCTTTTTTCTCCGCCATCTCCTGCGGTTTCTCTTTCTCCAGAACAGAAGAATCCGTCCGGATCACCTCGTCAATGCGCTCTGCTGCTACCGCAGCTCTCGGAAGCATAATCGACATCATGGTCAGCATTAAAAATGCCATAACAATCATCATAGAATAAGTAATAAATGCCGTCATTGCTCCCACCTGCATCGTACCAGCATCAATACGCTTTGCACCGAACCAGACAATACCGACTGCAAGCAGATTCATAATAAACATCATACCCGGCATCATAAATGTCATGACACGGTTTGTAAACAACATGGTTTTCGTCAATTCCCTGTTCGCAGCATCAAAGCGCTCCTCTTCTTTCTTCTCTCTTCCAAACGCACGAATCACCGAAAGACCGGTTAAGATTTCACGTGATACCAGATTTACTCTGTCTACAAGCTTTTGCATCAGTTTAAATTTCGGCATGGTAACTGACATTAAAACCATAACATAACCGAGAATTACAAGAACTGCCAGTATAATAATCCATCCCATCCCGGCGCCCGTTTTTGCAACCTTTATAATTCCGCCGATCCCAAGAATCGGCGCGTAAGCAGCCATGCGGATTAACATGGCGGAAACCATCTGGATCTGCTGAATATCGTTTGTGCTTCTCGTTATCAGCGAAGCCGTAGAAAAACGGTCCATTTCCGCATTGGAAAAACCGACCACTTTCTGAAATGTTTTTCTCCTTAAATCGCGGCCGATCCCGGCGCCGATACGCGATCCGAAAAAACCGATCGCTACTGCGGCAGCTCCTAAAATCAGCGCAATCCCTATCATTTTCAATCCCTCTTTCAACAGATAGGAAAACTGTATTTTTTCCATATCAAGACCTGCTGCCCGGTCACAGGAAACCGCATAGGCAATCCCCATCGACTTCACCATGGACTCTCCCATCGTATCCATGGTTTCTTTCGCCTGTATGCGCACTTTGTCCAGCGGAGACTGATCGGGATCATAAGTATTGCTCGCCATCATTGCAATAATCCGGTCGCGCTGCGCGGTATTCTGCATTGCAGATGCCTGATAATTAATTAACAGCGGCAGCAGCAAAGCATCGTCCGCCCGTTTTAGTTCCTGTTTTGTCATCGCTTTGCGCCTGTAATTTTTGCCGTCTTCGACATAACAGGACTCCCACAATTCCCGTTCCTCATCTGTCATAAATAACGGAGCCGTCTGATATTCTTCCGCTGTAACCGCCTCCGGAATCACATGCTCCACGCCGCTGTTTATAATGCCGACATCAATGATATCCGATGTGTAGGCCGGGAGTGACAAATCGCACCAGGCCTGCACAAACAACAGCAGCAGAACCAGAATCACCGACTTCCAGTATGGCGCCATATTCTTGAAAATTTTACTCATTCCATCTTCCTTTCTTTTTCCCGACTTGCTGCGATTGTGCTGTTTTACATCACAACATATGTTCCCTGGAAAATTTTTCTTTTTGTCATAAAAATATAACACTATGAAAATTTCCGGTCAAGAGATTCCCATAGTGTTTCATACTTTTTTCCGATATGATTTAGAAATATTTTATATTAATTTTTTTTGCTCTTATGAATACTGTTTAAAATTTCATTCAGCTCGTCCATCGGAAACTGTCCCGGCGCGCTTGCCTTTTTGTTGCACCCAAATGTAACGCAGGATCCGAACGTTTCTCCGCAGATTCTGCTGACGCCACCCAGACTTCCCATCGACATGGAAATAATCGGCGTATCCGGATTCTGCGCTGCAAACTGACAGGTTACTTCCAGTAAATTTAACACATCCTTTTCGCATTCTGGCATAACAGCCAGTTTGACAAGATCCGCTCCGCCTGCCGCCATCCTGTCCAACAGCATACGCATCACTTCCGGCCCGGGCGTCATTTCAAAATCATGATGAGACGCAACGATCTTAAGCCCCGCTTTCTGCAGTCTTCTGATTTTGCGCTGCGGACGCTCCCCGGCAAAATATTCCAGATCCAAAAGATCAACACATCCTGATTCCGCTGCAAGATCATGCAGGTCATCAAGCAGTTCTTCTTCCGGGTCAGCCTCCCCTCCCTGCTTTCTGGTACGGAATGTATATAAGAAAATTTTTTCTTCCATATATAAGGCGACTTCTTTTAACACTTCGCGCACCCGGTTGAAATCGGCATAATGTTCAAACGCATCTACGCGCCACTCAATCATATCTGCGCAGCTTCTGGATAAATATGCCGCTTCCTCCACGATATCTTCTTTCGTGCGCCCCATCACGGGAACACAGATTAACGGCCTGCCGCATCCAATTACTTTGTTCTTAATTTTCATCCCCATCTGTTCTTTCTCCCTGCATTATTTGAATATGGTATCCTGTCACTGCCTTTCCAGTCCGTCCGGATAATTTAAATATATCACAATTGTCTGCCATGTCAATTCAAAAGAATTGACAATCCTGTTGATTTCCATTAATATAACTTTGGATTACACCAGATTTTTAAGCCGCAATTACGGCAGATTGTGAGGATTATCATGAGTTTTCAATTTTTAAATGAATTACCTGACCCAAAAGATTTTAAGCGCGAATATCCGCTTTCGGATGAATTAAAGCAGTTGAAACAAAAACGCGACCATGCGATACGTGATGTAATTACCGGAGCGGACAACCGTTTTCTTGTTATTATCGGCCCCTGCTCGGCCGATAATGAGGATGCCGTCTGCGATTATATCAGCCGCCTGCCTGCCATTTCGGAGGAGGTTGCCGATAAAATCATTCTGATCCCGCGCATTTACACAAATAAACCGCGTACCACAGGCGAGGGCTACAAGGGCATAGCCTCCCAGCCAGACCCGGAAAAAGCCCCCGATATGGTGGAAGGACTGATTGCCATGCGAAAAATGCATATACGCGCAATCAAAGAAAGCGGTTTAACCTGTGCCGATGAAATGCTCTATCCCGAAAACTGGGGCTACGTAGAAGATCTGCTCTCTTATGTGGCAATCGGCGCACGTTCGGTCGAAGATCAGCACCACAGGCTGACTGCAAGCGGATTTGATGTCGCCTCCGGCATGAAAAATCCAACAAGCGGCGATTTCTCCGTCATGCTAAATTCCGTCTATGCCGCACAGCATCCGCACCACTTTGTCTACCGCGGCTACGAAGTAGAGACAACCGGAAATCCTCTGACGCATGTTGTACTGCGCGGCGCGGTCAGCAAACACGGAAATTCCACGCAAAATTATCACTATGAAGACCTGATCCGCCTGTGTGAGATGTATCAGAAAATGGAACTTAAGAATCCAGCCGCCATCATAGATGTAAACCACTCCAATTCCGGCAAAAAGTTTAAAGAACAGATCAGAATTGTCAAAGAAGTGATGCATAATCGACAGGTCTCTGACGACATACGAAAAATGGTAAAGGGCGTTATGATTGAGAGCTATATTGAGGAAGGCTGCCAGAAAATCGGAGAACATATCTACGGAAAATCCATTACAGACCCCTGCCTTGGCTGGGAAGATTCTAAAAACCTGATTTATACCATTGCCGATATGTGCAGATAACTACCATACTCTCGCACGAGTGCGCATCCTGCCCAAAAGGCTTTTGGTGCGCCTGCACGTCGCAGCAAAACCGCTGCCAAAATCAGTGCAGCGATTCAAAAGTTCTTTTCACAAATGCGGCAGGCAGAGAAACGCTCATTTCCTCTGCCTGCCGCATTTACAATATAAGTCAGCCGTAGATGATATCTGCGTAATTTTCCAAACGTTTTTCCCATCCTTGGCTGATCTCATCAGTAATGATATTTCTTCCGTTTCGCCACAATAAATACCAGAGAAACAACACATGCCGCCATCTCTGCGACAACGATTGAAACCCAGATTCCGTCAATCCCCCAGATCAGCGGCAGAAGCAATACAGCGGCAATCTGAAACACCAGCGTCCGCAAAAATGCAATCAACGCTGAAACCGGCCCGTTGCTTAACGCCGTAAAAAAGGAAGAGCCGTATATCGCAACCCCGGAAAACAAAAAAGAAAATGAAAAAATCTGAAATCCCCTCTGCGTCAGTGCAAACAATCCCTCATCATAACCGACAAATATTTTTGCGAGCGGTGTTCCCAGTACCTCTGCAAGCAAAAGCATACAGATTGACATAATCATGATTATGACAAAACTTTTTTTCAGCAGGTTGGTCAGTTCGGCATGATTTCCTGCTCCGTAATGATATCCGACAACCGGAGCGCTGCCGACGGAATATCCGATAAACACCGCGATAAATATCATACAGACATACATTAAGACGCCATATGCCGCCACGCCGTCTTCCCCCGCATATTTCATTAACTGCATATTGTATAACATGCCAACCAGCGACATAGAAAGATTTGACATCAGTTCTGATGATCCGTTTGTAAACGTCTTTCCGAGAACAGATTTGTCAAATTCTGTTTTCCCAAGCTGGAGCAGGCTGTCATTTTTCCGGAAAAAATAAAGCAGCGGCACGATTCCGCCGACCGCCTGACTGATTCCGGTTGCAAGCGCAGCGCCCTCTATCCCCCAGCGAAAAGCCCCGACAAACAACGCGTCCAACAACATGTTTGTCACACCGGATGCAATCGTCGTCAACAGGCCAAGCTGCGGTTTTTCCGCCGAAATAAAAAAACTCTGAAATGACATCTGCAAGATAAACGCAGGAAGCGAAACCGCTATAAATCTGCCATAAATCACACAGTTTTCCAAAAGCTCGCCCTCTGCCCCGAGCCCGGAGGCCACAATACGCATTGCTGCAAATGCTATAACGCCGATTACAACGCCGCAGATCAACGCTGAATACACCAACAGGGAAAAAATTCGATTCGCTTTTCTTCGGTCCCCCTCTCCAAGCGTTTTTGCGATCAGTGCGCTCCCTCCCGCTCCAAACACAAATCCGACCGTACCGAGAATCATTAAGAACGGCATAATAAAATTCACTGCGGCAAATGAATTTTTACCGACGAAATTTGACACAAAAAGCCCGTCCACAACTCCATAAATAGATGTAAAAATCATCATAACAATAGATGGCAGCGTAAATCGCAGCAGTTTTCCGTAACTAAAATGATCCGACAGCTGAATCCGCATCATATACCTCCCGTATTTAATAAATTCTGATAGGCAAGCAGCGCAGAAACCGTTTTCGCATCCTGCAGCTTTCCCTGATAAATCATCTCACAAAGTTCCTCTATCTCATAAGCTTTCACATCAATCTCCTCCGCTTCATCCAAATGCTGCTGCCCTTTTTTTAAATCGCGTGCCAGATAGACATCAATAAATTCATCGCAAAATGCAACTGTTGTTCTAAGTGAAATCAAAAATGTCAGATTGTCGCTTCGATATCCTGTCTCTTCCTCCAGCTCACGCGCCGCACAAACTTTTGTATCCTCTGTCGTGCTGTCCCTGGAACCGGCCGGAATTTCCAGTGTCATACGCTCTAGCGCATTTCGATACTGTCTGACCATCAGAATTTTCCCGTCCTCAAGCACCGGCACAACCGCTGCAGCGCCTTTCCTGTGCGAAACAAAATCCCAGATTTCCTGCCTGCCATCCGGCAGTTCCATAGTATCCTGATAGATATCAAGAATAATCCCCTTTTTTATCAACTCTCTTTTTACTCTTTTTACATGCTGTCCCATTCTTTCTCCTCCCTCTGCGTTTCATGTTTTCATTGTAATAAAAAAGACCTGCCGCATCAGGCAAAACCATATGTTTATTCTATGGTTTGTCCTGAATACGGCAAGCTTTCTCGTGCGAAATACTGTGCTTGCACCTATTTTGCATAATCCGTAACTCTCGACTCACGAATTACATTTACCTTAATCTGTCCCGGATACTCCAGTTCTGATTCAATCTGCTTTGAAATATCGCGGGCAAGTAATACCATATCAGCATCGCTCACCTGCTCCGGGATAACCATAACTCGAATCTCTCTACCTGCCTGAATAGCAAAAGATTTCTCAACCCCTTTAAATCCGTTTGTAATATCTTCTAACTGTTTTAACCTGTTGGAATATGTTTCAAGTGTCTCTCTTCTTGCACCTGGTCTTGCTGCACTGATCGTATCGGCTGCCTGGACAATACATGCAATCAGGGATTCCGGCTCCACATCGCCGTGATGCGCTTCGACCGCATTGATTACAAGCGGCGATTCTTTGTATTTCTTACATAAATCCACACCAATCTGTATGTGTGATCCTTCCATATCATGATCTACCGATTTACCGATATCATGTAATAAGCCCGCGCGTTTCGCTGTCCTGACATCAACGCCAATTTCGGCTGCAAGTAATCCGGAGAGCTGCGCCACCTCAATCGAATGTTTGAGTGCATTCTGACCGTAACTGGTACGGAATTTCATTCTGCCGAGCAGTCGGACAAGTTCCGGATGGATTCCATGTACTCCGATTTCAAGTGTAGCTGCCTCCCCCTCTTCGCGGATCATCGCTTCCACTTCTTTCTGCGCTTTCTCCACCATCTCTTCAATCCTGGCCGGATGAATACGTCCGTCAACGATCAGCTTCTCAAGCGCAATCCGTGCAACTTCCCGCCGAATCGGATCAAATCCGGACAGAATGACCGCCTCCGGCGTATCATCAATAATCAGATCCACGCCTGTCATTGTCTCCAAAGTACGTATATTGCGTCCTTCTCTTCCGATAATACGTCCTTTCATCTCATCATTCGGAAGCTGTACTACAGAAATTGTCGTCTCTGCGACATGGTCTGCCGCACATTTCTGAATTGCTGTTACCACATATTCCTTTGCTTTCTTTTCGGCTTCTTCTTTCGCCCTGTTTTCCAGTTCCTTGATCATCTTTGCAGTGTCAAGTTTCACATCTTCCTCAACGGTTTTTAAGAGATATTCCTTTGCCTGTTCAGAGGTTAATCCTGAAATTCGTTCCAGTTCCTGCACGCGCTCCTCATTGAGTCGTGCAACCTGGGCTCTCTGTCTGTTAATCTCTTCCTCTTTTGCTGCGAAACCGGCCTCGCGCTTTTCGATTGTTTCCAACTTCCTGTCCAGATTTTCTTCTTTCTGCACAATACGTCTTTCGCTTCTCTGAAGTTCCGCTCTCCGCTCTTTTACTTCCTTGTCCAAATCATTCTTAACACGAATGGATTCTTCCTTTGCTTCGAGAGTTGCTTCGCGCTTCTTGGTTTCTGCTGTCTTAACCGCCTCGTCAATGATCTCACGGGCTTTATCTTCCGCATTTCCGATCTTTGCCTCTGTCACTTTTTTATGATAGGCAGTTGTAACAAAGTATACGACAACGGCAGTAACAACAAGAGTAACAAGAACAGCAATTACTACATCCACAGGAGCACCTCCTTTATGAAATTTTCATTGTACATATAACACATAAATGTAATCTGTTATCTGTCATAATAACAACATATAAATTTTATTCTATTTTTTGAAAGATGTCAAGTTTTTTAATACCCGGCACGCTATTTTTAAAAATTTCAACCTTTTTTTGAACATTTTTTCAGTTTCGGCATTATTGCTA
>CAMUHN010000066.1 GCA_947088675.1 uncultured Roseburia sp. | reverse complement strand
TTTGCAGAAGCGGCGAGACTTTTGATCGACAAAGAAAAAGCTTCCATTGGAATGCTTCAGCGCTATTTTAAAATTGGATTTAACCGTGCGGCAAGGATTATGGATCAGCTGGAAGAGGCCGGCGTGGTAGGCCCGGAGGAGGGCACGAAACCACGACAGGTGCTGATGACACAGGAACAGTTTGAAAACTATGTGGAAGAATGTCTTTGATTACCGATTGCGGATTCGGAAAGGAGAAAAGCATGAAAAGTGATATTGAAATTGCACAGGCGGCGCAGTTAATGCCGATTGCAAAGGTGGCGGAAAGTCTTGATATTCTGGAGGAAGATCTGGAGCTATACGGCAGGTATAAGGCAAAACTTTCGGACGATCTGATTTCGCGTATCTGGGACAGACCGAATGGAAAGCTGATTCTTGTTACAGCAATTAATCCCACTCCGGCCGGAGAAGGGAAGACGACGACGACCGTAGGGCTTGGCGAAGCATTTGGGAAACTGAACAAAAAAGCTGTGATTGCACTTCGCGAGCCGTCCCTTGGCCCCTGCTTCGGGGTGAAAGGCGGCGCGGCGGGCGGCGGTTATGCGCAGGTTGTACCAATGGAGGATTTAAATCTGCATTTTACCGGGGATTTTCATGCGATTACTTCTGCAAATAATCTGCTGGCGGCAATGCTTGATAATCATATACAGCAGGGCAACGCGCTTTCGATTGACACAAGGCAGATTGTCTGGAAACGCTGTCTGGATATGAATGACCGTGTGCTGCGAAATATTGTCGTCGGACTTGGCAGTAAAGCGGACGGAGTTGTACGGGAGGATCGTTTTGTCATTACCGTGGCATCTGAGATTATGGCGGTTTTATGTCTGGCCGATGATATGCATGACTTAAAAAGACGTCTGGGAAACATGATTGTTGCATATAATTACGAGGGGAAGCCGGTAACGGCGGAGGACCTTCATGCGACAGGCGCTATGGCAGCGCTGCTTAAAGATGCGTTAAAACCGAATCTGATCCAGACTCTGGAGCATACGCCGGCGATTGTGCACGGCGGTCCGTTTGCGAATATCGCGCATGGCTGCAACAGTGTGCGCGCCACAAAAACAGCGTTAAAACTTGCCGATTATGTGATTACGGAAGCCGGATTTGGGGCAGACCTGGGTGCGGAAAAGTTTTTCGATATCAAATGCCGCAAAGCCGGATTGCGCCCCGATGCCGTAGTGCTGGTTGCGACGATACGCGCGTTAAAGTATAACGGCGGCGTCAAAAAAGAGGATCTCGGTACGGAGAATTTGAACGCATTAAAAAGCGGTATTGTAAATCTGGAAAAACATATTGATAATTTACAGAAATACGGAGTCCCGGTTATTGTAACACTGAATTCCTTTGTGACCGATACCGAGGCGGAAACGGATTTTGTGGAGCAGTTCTGCCGAAAGAGAAACTGTGAATTTGCGCTGTCGAAAGTATGGGAATCGGGCGGGGAGGGCGGCATCCCTCTTGCACGTAAAGTGCTGGAAACGCTGGAGACCAGGAAAAGCAATTTCAAACCGCTTTATGAAAATTCCATGTCTTTGGAAAAAAAGATAGAAACAGTTGCGAAAGAAATCTACGGTGCAGACGGAGTCACCTATGCCCCTGCAGCAGCAAAAGAATTAAAACGCATTGCCGATATGGGAATGTCAGATTTTCCTGTCTGCATGGCAAAAACACAATATTCGTTGTCCGATGATCAGACCAGACTGGGCCGTCCGACAGGCTTTACGATACATGTGCGCGAAGTCTATGTGTCTGCCGGAGCGGAGTTTGTGGTAGCCGTTACCGGCGCAATTATGACGATGCCGGGGCTTCCAAAGACACCGGCAGCAGAACGGATTGATATAGACGATACAGGTGTAATACACGGATTATTTTAACACAGGAGGGATGATATGGGACAGATCATAGACGGTAAAAAAATTTCAGCCGAGATCAAAGAAGAATTAAAGAAAAAAGTTGAAAAATTAAAAGACAGAGGGATTGAGGGTACACTCGCAGTAATTCAGGTCGGCAGTGATCCGGCATCCAGTGTCTATGTCGGCAATAAGAAAAAGGCCTGTGCTTTCTGCGGCATCAATTCTCTTTCCTACGAACTTAAGGAGGAGACAACAGAGGAAGAGCTGCTTGCACTGATTGAAAAACTCAATCAAGATCAAAAGGTAAACGGGATCCTTGTGCAGCTTCCGGTTCCCGCTCAGATCAGGGAGGATCGTATTATAAAGGCGATCTCTCCGGAGAAAGACGTAGACGGGTTTCATCCGCAGAATGTCGGAAAGCTTGTCATCGGCGGGAAAGGATTTGTATCCTGCACGCCTGCCGGTATTATTCAGTTGTTGAAACGTTCGGGGATTGAGATTTGCGGTAAAAACTGCGTTGTGGTCGGCCGGAGCAATATCGTCGGAAAACCGATGGCGCTTTTGATGCTGCGCGAAAATGCAACTGTAACCGTGGCACATTCAAAGACAGTAAATTTAAAGGAGATCTGTAAAAATGCGGATATATTAATTGTGGCAATCGGAAAACCGCAGTTTATCACAGCTGATTATATAAAAGAGGGGGCCGTCGTCATAGATGTCGGCATCCACCGCGATGAGCATAATAAGCTTTGCGGCGACGTCAGATATGATGAGGTGGCGGAGCATACTTCCTTTATCACTCCGGTTCCAGGGGGCGTAGGTCCGATGACGATTGCAATGCTGATGCATAACTGTGTGGAAGCTATGGAAGCGGGATACGGCTTTGATCAGTAAAATCTGAAATCCGATGATTACGGAAAGGCATAATATCAATATGAATTGTGAAAGATGCGGAGCCCGGTTAAAAGAGGGTTGTCTTTACTGTTCTTCCTGCGGAAAGGAAGTTCAGATTGTACCGGATTATAACGTCGAAGAGGAGTATTTGAGTACAATATTAAAAGAAAGTTCCGCCGAAAGTTTTGATCCGGGAACAGGCCAGACGGAGGAAAAAAAACAGGAGACGAAAACCGAAAAGAAAAAAAAGAAAAAGCGGACGGAGCTGATTCCTGTGATCGCAGTCTGTGTTCTTTTGGCGGCAGGGATTACGGCAGGCGTTTCCTATAAACTTTATATTGATGACAGAAACGCCAATTCTTATGAATACCAGGTTGCCATGGCAGAACAGGTCTGGTCGGACCAAAATTTTGAAGATGCGGTGCAGTACTATCAGTCAGCGCTTGCCCTGAAGCCGGACGATCTTTCCGCACGCTTTGCATTGGCCGATATTTATATGACAAAAAAAGATGAAAAATCCGCGTTGCATTTATATCAGGAAATATTGGAACTGGACGATGCAAACAAAGACGCATACCGGAAAATGATTGCCATATATGAATCCAGGAAAGATTATGACAGCATTAAGGAATTGTCCGCAAATGTGATGGACCTTGAGATTCTGGAACTGTTTCGCGATTATATCGTAACAGAACCTGTTTTTTCAATGGAAGCTGGCACATACGATGATTATATTACAATCACCCTGTATTCGGAAGACGGGGACGATATCTTTTATACGACAGACGGAAAGTCGCCGGACAGTGAATATGGTATTTTATATAAAGAAGAGGATGAGATTTCACTGGAGGAAGCCGGCGATTATGTAATAAAAGCAGTCTGCCGCAATGAGCAGGGGATTTACAGCGATGTTGAGACAGCGGAGTATACCATTGACTTAAAGGCGCCGGAACATGCAAAAATCAGTCCAAATGGCGGCAGATTTGAGGAGGAAACATTTGTTACGATCACGGCGGAAGCCGGATGCAGTATCTATTATACCTGGGACGGCGCCGATCCGACGACTTCCTCAGAACGCTATACGCAGGCGCTTCTGGTGCCGGAAGGAAACCATATCCTGTCTGTGCTTGTTGTGAATAACAAGACACAACTGGACAGCGGCGTCTATCGGGCAAACTTTATTTATTATCAGAGTATGCCGGGTTAACGTTCCTCTTTGAGCGGAATGTCGGTTCCGATACCGGAGCTTTTATGCAATTCATAATCCTCGGTAATAAATATGGCTTCCGTATCCGGCAGACGTTCAATCAGTTCCATACCGTCCTTTTGGCCGAGAGAAAAACAGATTGTGCTTAAAGCGTCCCCATCGGCAGAGGAATCCGTGATGATGGATACGCCAAGCAGACCGTTTTCATACGGATAACCTGTCGATGGATCTAAAATATGATGGTAAAGTTTTCCGTTTGCCGTAAAATTCCGCTCGTAAACGCCGGAGGAGACGACGGTTTTGTCATTTAATTCTACCGATGCAATCACCTCATTGCCCTGGCCAAACGGCATCTGTATGCCGATGCGAAACGGCGAAGAATCCGGTTTTGTCCCAATGCAAAGGACATTGCCGCCAAGATTGATATAGCCGTTTCTGACACCGTGTGCGATGAGATATTGTTTCATCTGATCGGCAATATATCCTTTTGCAATTCCGCCAAGATCAATCATGGCGTTTTCATTCGTCAGAGATACTTTATTTCCGTCAATTCTGACCGCGCGGTAATCTACCGTGGCGAGCGCGTTTTTGATTTCGTCTTCTGTGGGAACCATCGAACTGTCTGTTTCATCTAACAGTGTTTTGGTAGAAAAATTCCAGAGCTTGGAAAGTTTCCCGATTGTGATATCAAACGCGCCGCCGCTTAGCTTTCCATATTCGATTCCTTTTTTCAACAGCGCAATTGTCTCGTCATCTACCGTAACAGGAGCGCCTGCGGCATGGTTGATGCGCGAGATATCGCTTTCTGCAATGGTGTTGGAGAAGAGGTTTTCATACTGTTCGGCGAGAGAAAAGCAGTCGTCGAGAAGAGATTCATTCGAGCGGCCGTAGAGCGTGATTTCAATCACCGTATCAAAATAAAAACCGGATTTCGAAACCGGCGTATTGGGATTACCGCATCCTGCACAGTGAAAGCATACAGTCAATATGGTTATAGCAAGCAGGACATTTTTTTTCATAATATTCCTCATTTCTGTTATTTTGTGACAGACCGTCTCGTTCCGATGGATAAAACCCTGTCTGTGACATCTCAATTTTTATCTATTATTTTATTTGTTTCTCCTGAAATTTGCAATAAAGTTTTGCCATTTTTATCGGAATGTGATATCTTATTATTGTTGTTTTTACATGATACAAAGGAGTGAACAGCAATGCAAATGCAAAAAACGGAGGATATCCCAATGGAACAAAATCTGGATTTTAACAGAAAGAAGCGGGTTGTCATAAAAATCGGATCGTCTTCTTTAAATTATGAGGAGACAGGAAATTTAAATTTTACGAAGCTGGAACAGCTGGTGCGTGAACTGTGTGATTTAAGAAATCGGGGCATGGATGTATGTCTTGTGAGTTCCGGGGCGATCGCGGTCGGAAAACAGGCGCTTGGGCTTTGCGAGAGGCCGAAAGGTATTTCTGTGAAACAGGCATGTGCGGCAGTCGGACAGGCGAAGCTGATGATGATCTACCAGAAATTATTTGGAGAGTATAACCAGGCGGCCGGTCAGATTTTAATGACAAAAAACACCATGGTGAACCCGGTCTCTCGTGACAATGCCCGGAATACATTTGAGGAATTATTCCGGCTCGGCGCAATTCCGATTGTAAATGAAAATGATACGGTTTCGACCTATGAGATGCAGTTTGGAGATAACGACACACTTTCCGCAATTGTCTCCTCGCTTGTGGGAGCGGATCTTCTGATTCTCCTGTCGGATATCGACGGTCTGTTTACCGATGATCCGCATACGAATCCAAATGCCCGGCTGATCAAAGTGGTGGAAAAGATGGATTCTTCGATTTACGGAATGGCAAAAAGTTCCACCGGGAGCGATATGGGGACAGGCGGCATGGCGACAAAGATCACGGCTGCAAAGATCTCCACATTGTCAGGGGCAGATATGGTCATTGCAAACGGAAAAGACGTGCATATTCTGCACAGTATTTTCGACGGTTCCTTTGTCGGTACAACATTTATGGCAGATAAAAAGGAATCGTTTCATATTGCCGATTTTATTTTGGAGACGCTCGGGTAAGATGGAACATCATAAACAGGAAGTCAGGCTGCTTCACAAACAAAAGCGCGATGCGATGAAGAGGAAAGATGTTTTGGAAAAAAGCGCACGAATTTGCGACAGTGTTCTGCGGTCCGTGATTTACAGAAACTGCAGTATTCTTTATGCCTGTTTTCCGCTTGGAAACGAGGTTGACTGCAGACAGGTGATACGCCAGGCGCTCTGCGACGGAAAAACAGTTGCATTGCCGAAAACTCTGCCGGATTGCCGGATGGAGTTTTATCAGATTCAAAATCTCTGTGATGTGACAGAGGGGAGGTTTCATGTAATGGAACCTGTGATAAACGGGCCGCCTCTTCAATACAGGGACGCTCTTGTGCTTGTGCCGGGCATTGTCTTTGATGAAGAGGGCGGGCGCTATGGTTTCGGAAAAGGTTATTATGACCGATACTTTGCCAGGTATCCGAAACTCTGCCGTGCCGGGATGGCATATGCGCATCAGATGGAGCATTCGCTTTTTCTCTCGGATCACGATCAGAGAATGCATGTGATCTTTACGGAATCATGCGTGTATGACATAAAATCCGTTTGATCTGAAATATGGAACAGGGAACGCAGGAACATCGAACAGACAGAAAGAAACAGGAGGAGATCACAGATGGAGCTGGTAGAAATTTGCAGACAGGCAAAAGAGGCTTCGTATCTGCTTGGACAGCTGGATACGGATACAAAAAACAGAGCGCTTCTTGCAGCCGCGGATGCATTGGAAAACGAATCAAATCGGATAATATCCGAAAACGGGAAAGATATGGAGGCAGGTGAAAAGAACGGTATGCCGCCGGCTCTTTTGGACCGGTTAAAACTGGATGAAGGACGCATTTGCCAGATGGCGGAAGGACTTCGTCAGATTGCCCGGCTCGACGATCCGATCGGAGAGATTCTATCCATGAAAAAAAGGCCAAACGGTTTAATGGTCGGGCAAAAGCGGGTACCGCTTGGCGTAGTCGGCATGATCTACGAGGCGAGGCCGAATGTGACAGCCGATGCATTCGGACTCTGTTTTAAAACAGGAAATGCCGTTGTGCTAAAGGGCGGAAGCGATGCTATCCATTCCAATATTGCAATTACGGCTGTTCTAAAAGGCGCATTAGCAGACTGTAACATTCCGCAGGAAGCCGTATCGCTGATTGAGGACACCAGAAGAGAAACTGCGGCTTCGTTTATGAGAATGAACGATTATCTGGATGTACTGATCCCGCGCGGCGGCGCAGGGTTAATCCGCGCGGTTGTCAGTCAGGCTACCGTTCCTGTGATTGAGACAGGGACAGGCAACTGCCATATTTTTGTGGACGAGACGGCAGACCCTAAAATGGCATGTGAGATTATCCTGAATGCAAAAACGCAGCGTATCGGCGTCTGCAATGCCTGTGAATCGCTGCTGGTTCATCAGAATATTGCAGACAGTTTCCTGCCGGTGCTTGCGAAAGCCCTGCAGGAGAAAAATGTTGAGATGCGCGCCGACCACCGGATTATGCAGATCTTAGACAAAGATGATTCCCTGCGTGCAGAGCTGGTGAAACCGGCAGAGGAGCAGGACTGGGGAACCGAATATCTGGATTACATTATTTCCGCAAAAACAGTCTCTTCTGTCGACGAGGCAATCCGTCATATTAACCGTTATAATACGGGACACTCGGAAGCGATCCTTACAAACGACTACACGAATGCGCAGCGGTTTTTAAATGAAGTCGACGCCGCCTGCGTTTATGTCAATGCTTCCACCCGTTTTTCGGACGGATTTGAGTTTGGCTTTGGCGCGGAAATCGGGATCAGCACACAAAAACTCCATGCGAGAGGTCCGATGGGCCTTCACGCCCTGACAAGTACAAAGTATATTATTTATGGAAACGGTCAGGTGCGTCCGTAACGGAAATTTCTTTCCGGACGCCGCGTTTTGACAGAAATACAAATCTTGGCACAAAAAAGAGCGCGCGTACACACCATTCGATTGTCATTGCAATCCATATGCCGAACACGCCGAGTCCTGCGTATTTTCCGAGAAGCCAGGCAAGGCCGATCCGGCAGGTCCACATTGTTGCAATAGATACCGCCATAGTATAGTGGACGTCATTTGCAGCGCGCAGCGCTGTGGGTACAGCGTAGGAGAGAGGCTGCATAAGGATCAGGCAGACAATGTTATAGTTTAACAAAAGTCTGACCAGTGAGATGGTATCTTCCGACAGATGGTACAAAAAAAACAGCGGTTCTTCCAAAAGGAACAGGGCGGCGCCAAGAACCAGCAGCGACAGATGAGAAAGCCTGACAAGCTTCCAGGCGTATTTTCGCATATTTTCGGTATCACCTGCGCCGACCAGCTGCCCAACTACGGTAGTCATTGCTATTCCGATTGCTTCTGACGGGATCAGCTGAAAATTTCCGATATTGCATGTGACAGAATCGGCCGTAATGGCAATGGTTCCAAAGCTTGCTGTAAGCGTTGTCAGAAGAATCCGGCCAATCTGCGGAATCCCGTTTTCCAGGCTGTTTGGTACACCAATGTAGAGTATTTTTTTCAGGATGGCGGGACGCACGCACGGACGGCATGAAAACTGTATTTCAGGATAGCGGTACAAATAATATAAGATCAGCGCCGCAGACAAAATATGCGAGAGGAACGTAGAGAGAGCCGCTCCGGTGACGCCAATCTGAAATCCATAAATGAATATGGCATTTCCGAAAATATTTGCCACGTTTTTACACAGTGAGATCTTCATGGATATTTTGGAATTTCCGATGGCGCGCAAAAGTGCGGCCCCGCTGTTATAAATGCCATAAAACGGGTAGGAAAGCGCCGAATAGAAAAAATAGATACTGGCGTTTTTTCTTACATCTGCATCCAGATTGCGGTAAAGCATGGCAAGGATCTGTTGGTTTCCAAAAAAGGCAGTTACTGCCAGTACTCCGGAAAACAATAGTGTCAGCCAAAAAAGCTGGTTTGAAATAAAAGAGACGGATTTTTTATCTTTTTTTCCGAAATACTGTGCCGCGGATACTGCTCCGCCTGTGGCAAGTGCGGTCAGCAGACAATTCACCATATTATTGATCGTATTGACAACCGAAATTCCGGAAATGGCGCTTTCTC
This sequence comes from uncultured Roseburia sp., assembly GCA_947088675.1. Taxonomy (GTDB): domain Bacteria; phylum Bacillota; class Clostridia; order Lachnospirales; family Lachnospiraceae; genus Roseburia. Next base: position 8,027 of record CAMUHN010000066.1, on the reverse strand, counting down.
CACAGGACGATACCATAATGGAATCCATAAATCCGACTGCCATGATCAGGAACTGTTCTATGATCAGGGGTATGATCAGTTCCAGTATTTTTTTTCGTGAAAACATATTTGTATCCTCCGTGATATGAGAGCAGAACCCGTTTTGTTTTACACAATCATTACCTGCATTATATCGCATGTATATTTTAGATGAAATTGCAATAGAAGATCATTTATATTGCAAAAAAAGACTTTTGAAATGTTTTTTCCTCTGGAAAGTGAACGCGGTTTCTGCTATACTTTTTCCGAAAGATTTAGCGTGAGAAGAACTTCTGAATAAGGGTTAATGGGAAAGAGGCTGCAAATATGGAAAGCTTGCTTAAGGAAGCGGGAAATGCAAAGCATTTTTTATACGATGATGTCGCGCCGGGTTTTCACATTGTATACCGCAATGAGACTGTTCGGGTACCTATGCCGCCGCATATGCATAATGCCGTTGAATTTTATTTAAATTTGACTGATCTGCCAAATGTGCTGCTCGGTGACAGGCTGCAGTTTGTTCCCGCAGGATCGCTGATCCTGTTCCCATCTTACTGTATCCACCGTACGATACGCCATATCGGTGAAACCTATGAGAGATATGTTATGTTTATCCATACAGAATGGTTTCAGAAACTGATGACAACAGATGCGGAAAGTTACGGATATATGTGCAATGCTGCAGCGCCGGTTGTAATTCCGTTGGACGCGCGGCAGTTATCATGTTTGAAAGAACAGTTTTCTGCACTGTTCTTTGCCAGCGGTCATGCGCCTTTGAAAAGGCTTTCTGTATTCTTTTCCCTGATGCATTCGATTGATCAAATGATGCACGAGCCGTTTCCTCTCCGGCAGCAGGATCGCGTTTCCGTTCCGCAGCAGAGAGTCAATGCAATTATTTCATATCTTCATGAGCATCTGTGTGAAGATATCACAATTGCCGATTTGTCGGACACGTTTTTTCTGGATGCCGATTACATTGCGCGCATCTTTCGAAAATATACCAATACAACGATACGGCGCTACATTGCGCTTAAGCGTATCACACAGGCGGGTTCGCTGCTTAAGGCCGGGTGGCCGGCGACGGAAGCAAGCCGGATGGTCGGGTATCAGGATTATTCGCTTTTTTATCGTAATTTTCATAATATTATGGGTGTTTCGCCGACAGAATTTATTTCTTCTATATAAAGATAAAAGTATTCATTTTTTACAGGGGTGAATTTTGAATGAAATTTTTCAGTAACCAAAAACTTGCTTCACGTATCAGTATTTTTACAACGGCAATTACACTGACAGGTATGGTAATGCTTTGGTTTATTGTATCGGATCGCATTTCATCTATCGTTGAAAATAATATTACCAATCAGATGTTTGATGCGGTAGAATCCAGAGCCTCTATTATCAATGACTATGTCGCTTCTGCAGAAGAATATATGAAAGCGTTTGCCCTGGGCAGCGAAGTCCGGGAATTACTTTCGGATCCGGGAAATCCGGATCTGCTGCAGAAAGCGCAGCAGTATACGAAAGATTTTGCCGCAGTGAAAGGTATTTTCGAGGGATTATATATCGGAACGCCCTCTACCTGTATTCTGACGCATACGTCAGAGAAAGCAATCGGGATGACGACACGTTCCGGGGATTCTCTGGATGAATTTCAAAAAACGATTCTCGCAGAGCCAAAGTTAACAAACCTTGGCATCATGAAATCGCCCGGGACAGGAAGTATGATTCTCTCCATGTATTATCCGGTATTTGACGGTACGGACTGTATCGGCTATGTGGGAGCCGGGGTTTATGCCAGTCAATTGACGGATGCGCTTGTGGGATTGAATATGGAAGGTCTTCCAAACTGTGAATATGTATTTTTGAGTGTGGATGACGGTCTGTATCTGTATCATAAGGATGCGGCACTGCTAAATACGGAAACAAAAGATCGGGGATATCAGGAAATTCTCCGACGGATCAGGTCGGATCGCAGCACACATACAAATAAATATTCCTATCAGGACGAAAACGGCGCCCGGCAGTTTGTTGTCTATAAATATTTAGAGGATCGGAAATGGGTTTTTATGGTACGCGACAGCGAGGCTGAGGTTTATAAAGAAGTCGGGACAGTCAGAACTACGGTTGGAGTCCTGTGCGCGGCTGTCACAGTTGTTATCATATTTGTCACCCTGCTGATCCTTTATCGTGAGGGGAAAGAACTTATGGTGCTGGAGCATGCCATACGCCGTCTTGGTCATCTGGAGCTTTCGTCCGATCAGGAATTAAAGCCATTTTACGGCAGGAAAGATGAGATCGGTATGATCGCACAGACAATTCATCATCTCTGCGACTGCCTGCGCAGGACAATAGACGATATCGGTCGTATTCTGGGCGAGATGGCAAATGGCAATATCGGGGTGGATGTTACAAAAAATGAAGCATATTATATCGGTGATTTTCAGGTTCTGGCAGCAAGCTTAAAATGTATCCGCACAAATCTTACAAATGTAGTTAGCGATATATCCCAGATTGCAAATCAGGTGGACAGTGGTGCGAATCAGGTATCTGCGGGCGCCAGGGCGCTGTCCACAGGGACGTCACAACAGAGAGATTCGATAGAAGGACTGGTTTCCAATATTACAGATATCACGGCTCAGGTTCAGAACAGTACGGTTCGCTGCAGTAATGCCAGCGATTTGGTTGACCGTGCAACGGGATATGCGACGGAAGCCGATACAAAGATGGAGCAGCTGCTTACTGCGACGAAGAATATTGACCAGTCTTCTGCGCAGATTGAAAGTATTATCAGGACAATTGAAGATATTGCTTTTCAGACCAATATTCTTGCACTGAACGCATCCGTTGAAGCGACAAGAGCAGGTGAAGCCGGAAAAGGATTTTCAGTCGTTTCCGGCGAGGTCAGGAGTCTGGCGGCAAAGTCTGCCGAAGCAGCAAGAAACACAAGCCAGCTGATCAGCCGTTCTATTCAGGATGTAAAAACGGGGAATGAATCTTCCAATGACGCAATTTCTGCAATGAAAGTGATCAGTGAATGTATTCAATCAATCAAAACGCTGATGGATGAGATTGCAGCTGCCAGCGTGCAGCAGTCAGAAATGATTCTGTCAGTGGAAAACAGAGTAAAAGAGGTTTCAAAAGTGATCCAGACCAATTCTGCTGCCGCCGAAAAGAGCGCTGAAGTTTCCAATGAACTATCCGACCAGGCGAGAACACTAAACCAGCTGATCAGTCAGTTTCGCATCTGATCAGGCATATGATAGAAAGGGAAAAAGTCAAGAGAAATGTATAACGAAACTGATTTTGATAACATAGATATAGCTGCAGAGCCGCCGACAGAGGAACCGGACAGACAATTTTATTTTATGGCAAAATGCCGGGTATGGGTTCGGGAATTTGAAAAAAAGAATAGCCGTCGTCCGTGCTTTTTTACTCAAACGTTTGGATGTCAGATGAACGCAAGAGATTCCGAAAAACTGACCGCAATCTTAGAACAGGCGGGATTTTTACAGGCGAAAACGGAGGAAGCCGACTTTGTTATTTACAATACCTGTACGGTTCGGGAGAATGCAAACAATAAAGTATATGGACATCTTGGCCTTTTAAATGCGTACAAAAAGAAAAACCCGCATATGAAGATCGCGCTCTGCGGATGCATGATGCAGGAACCAACCGCTGTTTCGAAGATAAAACAGCGCTATTCCTTTGTCGATCTGATTTTCGGAACACACAATATCTATAAATTTGCGGAGCTTTTAGCTGTATCTTTAAATTCAGACACTATGGTTGTAGATATCTGGGAGGATACCGACCGCATTGTGGAAGAGCTGCCGGCAAAGCGAAAATACCGGTTTAAATCCGGCGTCAATATTATGTTCGGGTGCAATAACTTCTGCAGTTACTGTATTGTTCCATATGTGCGCGGACGTGAGCGAAGCCGCAAACCGGAAGACATTATAAAAGAAATCCGTTTTCTTGCGTCGGACGGCGTAAAAGAAGTGATGCTTTTGGGGCAGAATGTCAATTCCTACGGAAAAAATCTGACAGATCCGCTTACATTTGCAGAACTTCTGGAAAAAGTGGAGCAGATTGACGGGATAGAACGAATCCGCTTTATGACCTCGCATCCGAAAGATCTCTCGGACGACCTGATTGCGGTAATGCGCCGTTCAAAAAAAATCTGCAACCATCTTCACCTGCCGCTGCAGTCCGGGAGCAGCCGTATATTAAGCATGATGAACCGGCGTTATGACAAAGAACATTATCTGAACCTTGCAGAAAAAGTCAAAAAGGCTATTCCGGATCTTGCGATTACAACCGATATTATTGTGGGATTTCCCGGGGAGACGGAGGAAGATTTTCTGGAGACAATGGATGTAGTAAAAAAAGTGCGTTTTGACAGCGCCTTTACGTTTCTTTACTCCAAACGCACAGGAACGCCGGCCGCATCTATGGATGGGCAGATCCCGGAACAGATTGCAAAAGAACGGTTTGACCGGCTGTTAAAAGAAGTGCAGGCAATAGCGGCGGAACAGGCAGATCTCCTTGTTGGAAAGACACTGCCTGTCTTAGCGGAGGAAATCAACCGTCAGGACGACTCTCTTCTGACCGGGCGCCTTTCCAATAATTCTGTCGTACATTTTGCCGGAACAAAGGAAATGATCGGTACGATACAAAATGTGTATTTAAAAGAAGCAAAAGGCTTTTATTATATTGGGAGCCTGCAATGAAGAAGCGAATTGGCAGAAAGGATCTGATTTTGATTGGCGTTCTGCTTGCCGCAGCTTTTTTGATATGGCTGATCATAACCCGTATGCAACCTGCTGCGGGCGCATCTGCCGTCGTCACAGTAGACGGCGACGTTTACGGCACATATCCGCTTTCTCAAAATCAGGAGATTCCAATCATGAAAGGCGAAAAAAGAACCAATCTGCTGGTGATAAAAGACGGAAAGGCGGATATCACGGAAGCGGACTGTCCGGATCGGCTCTGTGTTCATCAGAAACCGATCTCAATGACAAACGAAACTATTGTCTGCCTTCCAAACAAGGTAGTCGTTTCCATAGAGGGAAGTACAGAAAGCGGGATTGATAGCATTGCGAACTAAAAAAATAGCATTCCTTGGCGTATTTCTTGCACTTGCACTGATCTGCAGCTATGTAGAGTCGCTGATTCCGTTTTCTTTCGGAATCCCGGGTGTGAAATTGGGGCTGGCAAATATCGTTGTAGTCATTATGCTCTATACTGCAGGCGCAAAAGAAGCGGTTTGCATTGGTACGCTTCGTATTTTGCTGTCCGGTTTTTTATTCGGAAATATGTTTGGCATCCTATACAGCCTGGCCGGCGGTCTTCTCAGTTTTTTTGTGATGTATGCCGTTTTGCGCACAGAAAAATTCGGCGTAATCCCGGTCAGTGTATGCGGCGGCGTTTCTCACAATATCGGACAGCTTACCGTCGCCGTGCTTGTTGTGGAGAATTACCGTATTTACAGTTATCTGCCGGTACTTCTCTTTGCCGGTATTCTGACCGGATTTTTGATCGGCGTAGCGGCGCAGGAAGTGATATTTCGCATCCGTAAAGTGTGAGAAGAACTTCTGACAACACAGATTTTATACACAGAAAAACGGGGAAATTCAATTATGTATGCATATATCAAAGGGCGATTGGAATTTTGTGCACAGGATTTCATTATAGTGGAAGCGGCAGGGATCGGATACCGCATCTATACGACGGCAGAGTCCATGAAAAATCTGCCGGGATGCGGACAGGAGGTCAAGATTTACACGTATCTGCATATCCGTGAGGATCAGATGACACTGTTTGGATTTTTCACAGAGGATGACCTGCGTATATTTAAGCTTTTAATCGGGGTGTCCGGCATCGGGCCAAAAGGCGCGCTTGCCATTTTGTCAGTGATGACAGCTGATGATCTGCGGTTTGCGGTGCTTTCCGATGATGCAAAGGCGATTGCAAAAGCTCCCGGTGTCGGTGCAAAAACGGCGCAGCGGCTGATTTTGGAATTAAAAGATAAACTGAGCCTTGCTGAGGCATTTGAGCAGAAATCAGAACATATTGCTGCATCTGCAGATCAGAGTGAGATGCTGGCAAAAAATGACGCGATACAGGCGCTGACTGCGCTTGGCTATACGCCGTCCGAAGCGTTAAAGGCGGTGAATTGCGTTGCTGTTACAGAGGAGAGTACAGTGGAGGATATATTAAAAGCGGCATTAAAATCTGTCGCATTCCTATAAACAGGAAATGAGGAGATTATGGAAAAGCGTGTTATTGCCACACAGGTGACGGAGGAGGATCTTGGGACAGAGAAAAGCCTGCGTCCTGAGACATTAGAGGAATACATCGGCCAGAAAAAGGCGAAAGAAAACTTAAAAGTTTATATTGAAGCGGCAAAAGCACGAAGCGAAGCATTGGATCATGTGCTTTTTTACGGTCCTCCCGGACTGGGAAAAACGACGCTTGCCTGTATTATTGCAAATGAGATGGGATCGCATATTAAAATCACCTCCGGTCCTGCGATCGGAAAACCCGGCGAGATGGCTGCTGTATTAAGCAATCTGCAGGAGGGGGACGTGCTTTTTGTCGATGAGATACACCGTCTGAACCGGCAGGTAGAGGAGGTGCTCTATCCGGCTATGGAAGACTATGTGATTGACATTATGATTGGAAAAGGGGCGTCGGCCCGATCCATTCGCCTTGATCTGCCAAAGTTTACGCTGGTGGGGGCAACGACCAGAGCCGGACTTTTATCGGCGCCTCTGCGCGACCGATTTGGCGTTGTGCATCATCTGGAATATTATACGGTCGACGAATTAAAGACCATTATTATCCGCTCGGCGGCTTCGTTACAGGTTGAAATTGACGGCGAGGGCGCATACGAGATGGCACGGCGTTCCCGCGGCACGCCGCGTCTGGCAAACCGTCTGTTAAAACGAGTCCGGGATTTCGCACAGGTCAAATATGACGGAAAAATCTCAAAGGAGGTGGCCTCATTTGCACTGGATCTCCTGGAAGTCGATAAGATGGGACTTGATAAAAATGACAGAAATATACTGATGACAATGATTCATAAATTTTCGGGCGGACCTGTAGGGCTTGACACACTCGCGGCGTCCATCGGTGAAGATTCGGGAACAATCGAAGATGTCTATGAACCGTATCTTGTGCAGAACGGACTGATTAACCGCACGCCGAAAGGACGCGTTGTCACAGAGACGGCATACCGCCACTTTGGCCTGCAGGAGAGGGGCAGCAGTTCAGACGGCTGAACTGTTCCTGAGGCGAATCATAACGGATATTTTGAAAAAAAGTTGCTTTTCCGGGCAAGTCCTTTTATAATAGACTGTATAGCGCCGGGAACAAAGCAATTATCGTGCAGCAACGCAGGGAAGAGGGAAATTATGTCAGATAAAACGAGCGCCGAGGTATTGATCGGCGGAAAAGTATATACACTGGGCGGATATGAAAGTGAAGAGTACTTACAGCGTGTGGCCGCATATATCAACAACAAAATCAATGAGTTTGAGGGGATGAGTTCATTTCACCAGCTGCCGGCCGATACAAAGGCTATTTTAATTGAACTTAACGTTGCGGACGATTACCATAAGGCAAGATCACAGATTGAGAAGCTGGAAGCCAGCCTGGAACTGAAAGAAAAGGAACTCTACAGTTTAAAGCATAATCTGATCACGAACCAGATTCAGACCGAGAGCGACGAACAGAACAGGAAAGAACTGGAAGCAGTCAACAAGCGGCTGAAAAAAGAGAACGCCGGCTTACAAGAGGAAAAAGACAGATTGGAAGAGGAGACAAAGAAAATACCAGAAGAGCGTAAACGCCTGCAGGAGGAGAAACGCCTGCTCAACGAAGCGCAAAAAAAAGTGGAAGAAGAAAAGCAGACACTGTTGGAAGCGTTAAAAAAGACAGAAGAAAGAAATCAGCAGGCGCAGGAGGAAAAACGCAAAACAGAGTCAGAAAGACAACAATTACTGGAA
>CAMUHN010000065.1 GCA_947088675.1 uncultured Roseburia sp. | reverse complement strand
TGCGCTTAAATTCATCCATCAGCCACTCTGCTTCCTGACGCTGTTTGTTCATCAAAAGAGCCTGCGCTTTCATCAGTGTACAAAGCGCCGTATCACTGCCAAGCGCAATCAGGTGGTTTAACTGTTCTATCGACTGTCTGGCCCAGATCCCGGTCACAATTTTCTTCAGCCTGTAATCTACATACAGCTGCGCAAGCGAAATATGCGCCTGTTGTACCTGCCGGTGAATGGGAGCTTCTTTCGCATCATGCTCCCGATCTCCTCTTACCGACACCTCGAAAATAACTTTCTGGTCAAAAAGCCAAAAGATCAGCCGCCCGTAATTCTTACCGGCATGAAGCCTGTCCTTTCTGATATAGTATTCAAACATACAAATACTGCCCAGAAAATCTTCGGAAGTCAGCCTGTCCTTAACCGGCGCCAGAAACGATACATCCGTAGTCACTCGCAGGTCCATATATCCCCAGTCATTTTTCAACAGTTCAACCTGCTCCCTGGTATCCTGTGAAACATAGCCAAAATCCACACGCGGTTTGCTTAACCGAATGGACACCGGTTTTTTACGGTGGATGCCGACAAGAAATTCCTCCACTTTCTGCATGGTCTGCGTGCCCCTGCTAAGGCCCTCATACAAAAGAAGTTCCCGCCTCTCCCCTTTTTTCATAATATTCTTAAAATTGGGGGAATAGAAAAGCTTCGCCGCCTCCTGCGGTTCCTCTTTTGCCAGATGTACAAAATCACTGATGCTGCCGATTTTTCCGACGCTTGTCTCCGCACTGACCCTGCTGATGGCAACCACATAGGACAGATTATACTCCCCCTGATTCAGTACAAAGAAAAAATCGCCTTTCCGGATGTCGCCGCCGGTCAGCCCTGCACTGTGAAAACGGAATGAAACCCTTGCCTCCTCCCCTTCGATCCGTGGCGTTAAGCATTCCATTCTGGAATGCGAAGTATAGACAAGTCCTTTCATCGGGACGCCGTTTGTACTCGTGATGGTAAATTCTCCCGTATAGTCTTTGCCCCCTGCCATCTCAATATCAATCCGGTCCGTGGAAAAGACGACTTCCGGTTTCTCATATACAAATTTGCCGTTTGCCAGCTGCTGAATTCGTTCGCGCAAAGTAACACCTGCTTTTTTCATTCTATTATTGCATTTTCTCATGCAACCATTATAATAGATTATAACCTAAATCGGAGGAGTAATCAATGATAAAACACACAGACCACTTTCATGGCAGCGATCTTGAAAAAATCGAAATGATATACGGCGTACGAAAAGAGGAGATCATCAGCTTCTCCGCAAATGTCAACCCACTTGGCATATCGCCGCTTCTGCGCAGTTCTCTGACCGATAAGATCGATGCCATTACGACATATCCCGACCGTGAATATACGTCTCTTCGAAAACATATCGCCGCCTACTGTAAGACAGAGTATGAAAACGTCATTGTCGGAAACGGCTCAACCGAGCTCATTTCGCTGTTTATTCAAATCGAACATCCGAAAAAAGCGCTTGTCATCGGACCTACCTATTCGGAATATGAACGCGAAATCTCATTGGGAAAAGGAACTACGCTCTATTATCCGCTGCGCGAAAAGGACGACTTTAAGTTAAATGTGTCCGATTTTCTGACACATTTAAACGAGAGCATTGACCTGATTGTCTTTTGCAACCCGAACAACCCGACCTCTTCCTGCATCAGCCGACACGACATGCGCATAATCCTGGACGCCTGCAAACAGTATGATATTTATGTCATGGTGGACGAAACTTATGTAGAATTCGCAGATAATATGGAAGAAATCTCCGCCGTTCCGCTGACATACTACTATAACAATATCATTATACTGCGCGGAACATCCAAATTTTTTGCTTCGCCCGGTCTGCGCCTTGGCTATGCGATCACCGGAAATCACGACCTGATCAAAGCGATCAACACCAGAAAAAATCCCTGGACCATCAATTCGCTTGCCGTTGCCGCGGGAGAAACCATGTTCATGGACCAGGACTATATCCGCAAAACAAAAGCGCTGATCTCCTCGGAACGCGCGCGCATCTATACGCTTATGAAAGAAAACACAGATTACAGAGTCTATCCGCCCAGCGGCAATTTTATGCTGGTACGCATTCTGCGGGAAGATGTAACGGCACAGGATCTGTTTGAACGCGCAATCCGCCAGAAAATGATGATACGCAACTGTTCGACTTTCCCGTTTCTGGATCATAAATATATACGTTTCTGCTTTATGAAAAAAGAGGACAACGACAGGCTGCTCGCCTGCCTGTTTCAAAATAAAGAAACGGATCTGCCCATATAAAATCGGCAGATTTTCTTCCAGAATAAGATTGCAGACTTTCCTGAAAAATGATATACTGATACCAAAAAAAGGAAATAAAGTGAGGTTTATTTTATGAGTGAAAAAAAATCTGCCTTTTTATCCGGAAAACTCATCCTCTGTATCGCTGCCGCCGTCTGCGCGGTTATAGCTGTCATTGTTTTCTTTGCGCTGCGCGCGCGCAGTACGGGATACCGCGATATTTCAGTATTTGAAATCTCCGCGGACGGCGTTGTCTCCCGGAATGGAGAAGAACTTTCCGTATACCAGGGAATGAAACTGCAAAACGGAGATAATCTAAAAGTAACAGGCGAGGGTTTTTTGCGTCTGCTCTTAGACCAGGACAAATACGTATCGCTTGAGCCGGGAACGGAAATCAACCTTACGGCCTCCGGAAACGATACTGACAGCCACACGCAGATCGAGCTGGTTGCCGGGCGCATTTTAAATGAAATAGATTCAAAATTAAGTGAAAACTCCTCTTATGAGATCACGACTCCGGCGTCCGTAATGGCAGTTCGCGGCACAGCGTTTTATGTTTCCTGTGAACCGGACGGCTCCGGCAGCTATACGGTAGATCTCGCCGTTTTGGACGGTACGGTCGGCACAACGGCAAGCGGAGCCGAAACAGAACAGTTTGTAGAAGCCGGGGAGGCGGCGCAGCTCTTCGGAAACGAAGACGGCGCCCAGGTTACATATATCAACGAGCCGATCTCCTATGATATGCTTCCGTCCAACGTCTTAAACCGCATTGTAGAACGCAAAGAAAACGGCGACTGGGCGGCGCTGCCTGTCACGACAGAAGAACTGAAAGCGGCTCTCTCCATCGCGGAACCGGATACTGCTCCCAACCAGACAACCGAAACCGCGGATACAAAAACACAGGCAAAAACACAGGAAACGACGGACGACAGCTCCGCAAACAACAGTGAGGCAGATTCCGAACAGCCTGCCGGCACAGAAAAAACAGGCAGGCCCAAAAAACCAGCCGAAAACAGCCCAACGGATAACGAAGACGATTTTTCCGAACAGCAGCCGAATACGCCTCCCGCTGCAAACAGTCCTGCCCCCACAGAACAGCAGCCCTCCGGCGGCACGGACGGGCCCGGCAAAAACGCCGTAACAGACAAAAAACCGGGCGACGGCAATTCGTTTCCTGCTGTCCCGGTAAACCATACCGTACTTTTTACCACCGCTGACGGCAAAGTCTTTGCACGCCAGACAATAGAAGACGGCGCGTGTGCCGTATGCCCGACGCTGATCCCGACAGGCGGCAGCAACTGGTATCTGAACGATGCCGTGTATGATTTCGATACGCCTGTTACCACGGACCTCACATTATGTTACAAATAATGCAAAAAACGAAACGGAAAAGATTATGAAAAAAAAATATTTTCTCTGTTCACTGATTTTATTACTGGCGGGTTTTCTCGCCAGTAATTTTAACATTTTTTACGCCGCAGACCGTTATATCATGGACAGCCTTTACCAACGGCAGTCCAAACCGTTGGCCGATATCCGTATCATCGCTATCGACGAAAAAACGCTGAACGCCTATGGCCCGTATGCCTCCTGGTCGAGAGAAAAATCCGCTGAGCTTGTCACACTGTTAAACAAAGACAAAACATCAAAGCCCGCCGTGATCGGCTTTGATATCATGTTTATCGGCGAGTCCGGTAATGAGGCCGACCGGCTTTTGGCGGATGCCTGCGCAAAAAGCCGCAATATCATAACGGCAGTCAATATCGTCAATGAAACGGTGATTGAGCCGGACAAAGAAACTGGCAGACCTGTGGAAAATCCGCTCCACATTGCACTGATTGAAAAACCATATGACGAACTGCTCGCCAATACTGCAATCGGATTTGCCAATACGCTTCCGGACAATGACAGCTATATACGGCGTTCCATCTTACAGCGCACGGACGGTACAGAAACGATCGACAGTCTTTCGTGCGCCATCTACCGAAAGTACTGCAGGGAAAAAGGCATCGAACCCTCTCTGCCTGCCACTGGCCCCTATCAGGAATTTTCTTTTTCATATACCGGAAAACCAGGAAGCTATGAAACAGTTTCCCTTGTCGATGTCTTAAACAAATCGGTCGATCCGAAAACATTCAAAGACTGTATCGTTTTGATCGGCGCTCATGCGCCCGGGATGCAGGATGCCTACAATACGCCGATCGACCGTTCCACGCAGATGTACGGGGTGGAGATTCATGCCAATATCATACAGGCGCTGCTGCAAAACCGTACGTTCTCCCCCATTCCGTCTGTCCTTGCAGGACTGATTGTCGGATTTTTCGCTGCAATCTATTATCTCTGCCTGAAAAAAGTGCGCTTTATCATCGGCGCGATCCTCGGCACAGCGTTGATTTTACTGGAATTTGCAGCCGGACTTTTTTTGCTGCCGCTTGGATACGAACTGCCTCTTCTGACGCTGCCGATCTTTCTTGCCCTGACTTATATCTTTCAGCTGCTAAAGGGATATATAGAAGAACGTTTAAACCGCAAACGGGTGGTAGACGCATTTAAAAAATATGTGGCGCCGCAGGTTGTGGAAAAACTTGTAAAAAAGGGAGAATACCAGATTACACTGGATGGCGAAAACCGCAATATTGCGGTGCTTTTTGTTGATATACGCGGCTTTACCACAATGTCTGAAAGTCTCGAACCGGAACAGGTCGTCGATATCTTAAACGAGTACCTGTCACTGACAACATCCGCAATCTTTCAAAATGAAGGAACACTGGATAAATTTATCGGCGATGCGACTATGGCAATCTTCAACGCGCCGTTTGACCTTGCCGATTACACCTATAAGGCAGTCTGTGCGGCGAGAGATATCGCAGCAGGCGCCAAAGACCTGGAAGCAAAATTTAAGGAGCGGTACGGAAAATCCGTCCGCTTTGGAATCGGGGTCAACATGGGCCCTGCTGTCGTGGGAAATATCGGATGTGACGTCAGAATGGATTACACAGCCATCGGAGATACGGTCAATACAGCCGCCCGATTGGAGAGCAATGCAAAAAGCGGGCAGATCCTGATCAGCGAAACAGTATACAATGCTTTACAGGGACGAATTGAAGCTGCAGAAATCGGAGAAATCCCTCTGAAAGGAAAAAACAGAGGAATTATGGTCTATCAGCTGGATAACATCTTATAAAGATCGCGCTCTTTGCCGATACGAACGGCCGCTGGAACACTCTGTTGTTCCGGCGGCCGTCTTTCTTTCAGACGCTATTTGATTTTTGACGCATAAGCATATTGTTCAAAGAGGTCTACCAGCTGGCCGTCCAGTTTCCCCTCCGACACCATGGAGTGCAGAATATCAAATGCTGCCTGAAGCGGCATTTCACTTTTATAGGGGCGGTCGCGCGCAGTCAGAGCGTCAAAGATATCTATAATCGTTAAAATCCGTATCTCCGCCGGCATATGTTCGGCAGTCAGATGATTCGGATAACCTGACCCGTTTAAAAATTCGTGATGCGCTCCCGCCCAAAGCGGCACATTGCGGAAGTTGCGGTTAAACGATACGTTGGAGAGTATCTCGCTTGTGATACGCACATGACTCTCCATAATCCGCCGCTCTTCGTCCGTCAGAGTCCCTCTGCGGATACACAGACAATCTTTCTCGTATGGAGTCAGATAACAAATCCTCTTCCCGTCCTTTTTCTGATAATACCGCAAAGCCAGCTCCTCTACCTGCACAATGTCTTCGTCTGTCACAAAACCTGCTCCGTTCAGCCGTTCAATCAACGCCTCTGCCATGTCCAGTTCCTTACAGGACGATTCAAATTCTTCTTTATTGATACGCTCTTCATAATAATCAATACGGAAATAACAGCGCAGAAGTTCATATCTGGAGCGAATTTTACCCATATTGCGCGCGAGTCTGGATTTTTTGTTCATAACCGTGCGCGGGATTGTCATCTTACCGATATCATGCAGGCTGGCAGCCAGCACAAGCTGCTCTTTCCGGTTCTTGTCAAATTTCTCCTGATAACAGCCGCCCTCGTGCGCCACATTTAAGTAATCTACAAATCCGGACGTATACTTTACCACATTTCTGGTATGATTGCCGTTATATGGCGTCCTGTTATCAACGATCGTCGACATTGTCTCGGCAAACGAATACAAAATATCTTTGATTTCCTGAATATAACTCATATTGGAAAGCGACAGCGCTGCCTGCGATGCCAGCGATAATATAATACGCTCATAATCCGTATCATATGCGACAATCCGGTCATTCTCGTCCTGTGCATTGATCAGCTGAAGTACGCCGATTACCTCGCTCTCATGATTCATCAGCGGAAGCACAAGCATGGAAACAGTACGGTATCCCGTCATTGCGTCGTAATTTTTGGGACCCGAAAAATCAAATTTATCACTGTGGTAAACATCCTGTATATTGATAACTTCTTTGTGCAGCGCGGCATAGGCGCAGACATTCTCCTCTTTCAGCGGTACAGGCGGCAGCTCGATATGCTCGCCCCTCCCTCCGCGGTAAATCTGAAGCGATATGGTGCGCATAATCTGAAAGCGGAGCGCATCGTTCTCTACCATATAAAGCGTACCGCCGTCAGAGTGTGTAATATCCATCGCTTTTTCAATAATCAGTTCAAATAAGCGGTTGTAATCTTTTTCTATAGAAAGCTTTATTCCGATATCCAGGATATCTATGTATTGCTTTTCTGTAAATCTCATATTCTGCCATACCTCATCTGTTTTAATGATCCATGGTTTTTATTTCCAGCTTATTATAACATGAATAAAAAGAATTTGCAAAATTTCTTCTTTTCCTTTATGATAATAGTATCTCATTTTTTATTCACGCAAAGAAACGAGGCAATCTATGAATACAATTGAAATCATACCAATAAAAAACCGTATGGAAGAATCTCTGCAGCTGGCCGACAAATATAACGCCTGTTTTGAATACAATGATTTCTTTTCCGCCGCCGTTTTAGACCAGCCTGCTCTCTTAGACAGCCTGATTGATTTTTATCAAAGCCTGCCGCGCGACCGCAGTAACGACACATTGCACGGCGCTTTTTTGGACGTCACCATACATAGCTCCGACTCGCTGATACGCCAGGTTTCCGAAAAACGAATCCATCAGTCAATGGAAATCGCCCGAAGACTGAAGATACGCGGTGTGGTTTTTCATACGAACCTGCTTGCCACATTTCAAAACCGCGAATATCTTGACAACTGGCTCACATGCAACCGGAATTTTTTCAGAAGACTTTCCGGTCAGTACCCGGATCTTCAAATCTATATGGAAAACATGTTTGATTTGTATCCGCTGACCTATGCAGCATTTGGAGAAACCATGCAGGACTGCCCGAACGTCAGTCTCTGTTTTGATATTGCGCATGCACATCTTTCCATGACGCCTGTCAGTGAATGGATTGACATCTCTTATCCATATATCGGCCATATTCATCTAAATGATAACGATGGGATTCATGATCTTCACGATTCGATTGGTCATGGCACAATCAATTGGGATATCTACAATACCTGGATGAAAAAATACAATATACAGGCCTCCGTTTTGGTAGAGACCGGCTCCATTGAAAAGCAGCAGCTCTCTCTGGCCCACTTAAAGGAAAACCACATTTTTCCATTTGAATAAAACGAAATAAACGTTTTGACAACTCACAGGATCAGCGTCTTTCCCGCACACGAAAAACGGAGTAATCGTCCCAATCGACAGATTACTCCGCTTTCTCTGTATTTAACGGAATGTATAGTTTCCGTTTTTATCTACCTGAAATGAAATTCCGCTTGCATAACAGGAATGATCCCCTTTTACGCCAACCGGCCCATCCAGTACATAGGTGGTTCCTGCAGAGAGATGATAGGTCCCTGCTGCTGAAATCTTTGTACTGCCTGTCGTTTTCGGCGGATTTTGAGATGTATTCGAATCAACTGGCAGCTCGTTTTCTCCTCCATCCGGTTTGCTGCCTCCCGATGTGCCCGGATTCTCCGCGGATCCGTTTCCTGCACCAGTATTTCCGCTTCCCGACGTGCCCGGATTCTCCGCAGATCCGTTTCCTGCACCAGTATTTCCGCTTCCCGATGTGTCCGGATTCCCGGGCGTCTCACTCCCCGACGGATCATTTCCGCTGCCGGTATTCCCGTCCCCTGACGTGCCTGGATTTTCCGGCGTCTCGCTTCCTGACGTCCCCGGGGGTTCCGGCGTCTCGCTTCCTGACGTCCCCGGATTCTCCGGCGTTTCGCTTCCCGGCGCATTGTCAGTCTTTTGTCTTACCAGCTTAATATGCCAGAAAAATGTTACAACTTTCTCGCTGACATCTGCTGTCATCCCGGTAACTTTCCAATATCCAAATGTTTCTCCTTTTGGCATGTAGAGCCAAAAAGAGCCTTTTAACTCATCATATAACGGCATGGTAAACGTCTTCCCGTTTTCCTGCCGAAAGCTTCGAAACAGCGTATCCGTTGCACCCCATGCATCCTGATAAATATAAACATAGGAATTAACAACGGTAACTCCCTCAATAGACGGCCACGGAAGCACTGCCCCGTCGCTTAACTGGTCGCCTGCCGAAATTCCGCCCATCGTTGTATACGAAGAATCTGCCGCAGAGATAAAATCTGTTGGAAACTGCACCATACATACGCATAAGAGAATTGTAAAAGAGATCATAGCGATCAGTCCCGCTCTTCTTTTCCTCATACTTTTCCTCCTTATTGACTTACTCCACCGTTTTCTTTCTCGAAATAAGTGTATTTTTTCCGCTTTTCCACGCAGTATCTTACAGCTGCGCTTCCAGGGCCGTCCTGGCCTGTGCAATCGCGTCCGGTATGCCTGCCGGATTCTTGCCGCCCGCCTGTGCCATATTGGGACGTCCGCCGCCCCCTCCTCCGACTTTCTGCGCAATCACTTTTACCAGATTGCCCGCATGCGCACCTTTTTCCATTGCTTCCTTTGTTGCCATGACAACAAGATTGACCTTTCCGTCAAGCGCCGAAATCAACACGACAACGCCCTCTCCCAGCCGGTCTTTCAACTGATCAGAGAGATCGCGCAGACCATTCATATCCACGCCATCCACACTTGCAGCCAATAATTTTACACCCTTGACCTCCGTTACCTGATCCATCACATCGCCAAGTGCTTCCTTTGCCGCTTTACTCTTAAGCGCTTCATTTTCACTGCGAAGTTCCTTGATCTCGGCCATCATATGGCGTATCTTTTCCGCCAGATCCGCAGGCGCAGTTTTCGCAGTTCTGGAAGCCTCCAAAAGTTCCTGCTCCATATTGCGGTACCAGGCAAATACATTGTCTCCTGTCAGCGCTTCGATTCGCCGCACACCCGCAGCAACACCGTTCTCGGAAATTATTTTAAATGTCGTGATATCCCCCGTCTGTTTTACATGTGTGCCGCCGCAAAATTCTTTTGAAAAATCACCCATGGATACAACACGGACTGTTTCTCCGTATTTTTCGCCAAACAGCGCCATAGCGCCTGTTTTCTTCGCCTGCTCCACGCTCATCACATCGGTGCTGACTGTTATATTTTCGGCAATTTTTTCATTGACGATCTGTTCTGTGCGCGCAAGTTCTTCCAGCGTCATCGCTGAAAAATGACTGAAATCAAAACGCGTGCGCTCACCGTCCTGATAAGAACCGGCCTGCTCTACATGTGTGCCGAGCACTTCGCGCAACGCTTTCTGCAGCAGATGCGTCGCGGAATGATTCTTACAGGTCTTCTCCCTTGTATCCGCATCCACCGCAAACTCTGCCATATCGCCGACCTTTAACAGCCCGCGTTTCATCTGTCCGATATGTCCGACTTTACCGCCGGAGAGGCTGATGGTATCCTGAACCACAAATTCCCCGTCCGGTGTGCGGATGATTCCTTTATCTCCCTGCTGACCGCCCATTGTCGCATAAAACGGCGTCTTCTCAGCAATCACTGTTCCTGTCTGCCCGTCGGTCAGCGCTTCCGCCAGTTCCGTGTCTGTTGTGAGCACCGTAATCCTTGCATTCGTCAAAAGCGTATCGTACCCGACAAACTCTGTAGTGACAGACGGATCGATGGAATCATAAACAGTCGCATCCGCCCCCATATAATTTGTCGTCTTATGCGCCGCTTTCGCTGTCTTACGCTGAACTTCCATTGCTTTTGAAAAACCGTCCTCATCCACCGAAAATCCCTTTTCCTCCAGAATCTCCTGTGTCAGGTCAAGCGGGAAACCATACGTATCATAGAGCTTAAATGCATCCTGGCCCGACAATACATGTTCTTTGGCCTCTTTCATTTTTGCTTCCAGATCGGATAGAATGGAAAGCCCCTGATCAATCGTCTTTGCAAATTTTTCTTCTTCCTGTGTCAGAACTTTAAAGATAAACGATTTCTTTTCTTCCAGCTCAGGATAGCCGTCTCTGCTCTCCGCAATTACCGTCCCGGCAAGCTTTGCCATAAATGTACCGTCAATGCCAAGCATTCTGCCGTGTCGTGCCGCACGCCGTATAATACGTCGCAATACATATCCGCGTCCTTCATTTGTCGGCATAATCCCGTCTGATACCATAAATGTGGCAGAACGTATATGATCGGTGATCAAACGTATTGATATATCGTCCAGCGCATCCGTCCGGTATGTCTTCCCCGACAGTTCGCATACTTTGTCGCGGATCGCTTTCATCGTATCAATATCAAAAACCGAATCCACATCCTGAATCACTACGGCAAGACGCTCAAGCCCCATCCCGGTGTCAATATTTTTCTGTTCCAGCTCTTCATAGCCGCCTTTGCCGTCGCCGTTAAACTGTGTAAATACATTGTTCCAGACTTCCATAAAACGGTCGCAGTCACAGCCGACTTTACAGTCGGGACTTTTGCAGCCGTACTTTTCACCGCGGTCATAATAGATCTCGGAACAGGGACCGCATGGGCCTGCCCCATGTTCCCAGAAATTGTCGCACTCACCGGTTTTTGGATCACGGTAAAATCGTGTGATACGCTCGGCCGGAATACCGATTTCTTTATTCCAGATATCAAACGCCTCGTCGTCCTCACCATATACGGACGGATAAAGCCTGTCTTTTTCGAGGCCCAGTACTTCGGTCAGGAATTCCCAGGACCAGGCAATTGCCTCATGCTTAAAATAATCGCCAAATGAAAAGTTTCCCAGCATTTCAAAAAATGTCAGATGTCTTGCGGTCTTGCCCACATTCTCAATATCTCCGGTCCGGATACACTTCTGGCATGTCGCCACACGCCTGCGCGGCGGGATCTCCTGCCCGGTAAAATACGGTTTTAACGGCGCCATGCCTGCATTGATTAAAAGCAGACTGTTGTCGTTGTGCGGAATTAATGAAAAACTGTTCATCTTAAGATGGCCCTTGCTCTCAAAAAAGTCAAGGTACATACGCCGCAGTTCATTTTCTCCATAAAACTTACTCAAAACTAACTTCCTCCAACCTGTCGTATCTTAATTTTTTGCCGTATTATCGGAATCGGCCAATTTCGCCGCTTTGCGGTCTGCCGATTTTTTTCCGGCAAAAAATCCGAGCAGGGCGAATGCTGTCATAACAAGAAAGATCAGTACATAGTGTACAAACCATCCAAAAAAAGCCATACGTTATCACACCTCTCTATCATTTCTATAGTTTAATATACCTCTGTTTCGCTTTTTTTACAACACCAATTTTACCATATATTTCAAAGAAAGTCACGATTCTTTTCATAATAAAAAACCTCATTTTCCGAATGGATCTGCACAATGCGCTCTGCTGCCGGCCTGCTTAGTTTTCTCTGTAATTTTGTAATACCGGAATAATCCTGCCACATATGCATCGGAAAAATCATGTCCGCCAGGGTATTTTGGATAAAATATTCCATTCCGGCTGACTGATACGGTCCCAGACGGGGGTCAAGCGGTACAAATGCCAGATCTATCCTTTTTTGTGAAATCCTTCTGACATGTGATTTGTATGCGGCTTCCATCCGCCCGTTCACAAGATCGCCCGCGCCGTCCCATTTCCAATTATACAGATCGCCCGCATGGTAAATACACGCCTCTGCTGTCTCCACATAAAATGCGACTCCCGCATCCGTTGACAAAAATGTTTCGATCTTAAGGTCGTCCACCTGTATTTTTTCCCCACAGCCGACATAACGTATTCTCTTTTTTACCCCGGCAGATATTCCGTGCTTTTCCAGAAAATGATCTGACATTTTGCAGTCTCTTGAGAAAATATAACGGATATTCGGATATTTTTGCACCCATCGCAGTACGTCCATATCAAAATGGTCTCTGTGCTTATGGCTTGCAAATACATAAAAAGGCGTTTGCGGCTCATACTCCGGCACAATCCCGCTAAACTGGAAACCGTCCACGCGATCTTTGGCAAACCAGTCAAATAACAAAACCTTTCCTTCTGTCTCGATCAGAAAACAGCTGTGATGCAGAAATATAATATTCATGATCCTCCTCTGACACGCTTTGTCACTTCATTTGCTTTTTGATAGATTTCCTCCGGTGAAACTCCGATATCAAACGTACCTTCCTCATAGAGAATTTTTCCGTCTATCATTGTCATTTTCACATTCTGTTTGCTGCCGCTGTACACCAGATTTTTCAGAATATGGTTTTCGGGCTGCATATTAGGCTGATTTAAATCTATCATAATCAGATCGGCTTTTTTCCCGACTGCAAGACTGTCGCACTCCAAAAGCCCCATCGCTTTGGCGCCGCCCGAAACCGCCATAGAAAGTACCAAAAGCGCATCCATGGAGGAAGCGTCCATAGAAAGCAGCTTCGGAAGTACCGCTGTAAGAAACATTTCGCGAAACATATCAAGACAGTTATTGCTCGCCGGCCCGTCCGTACCGATTGCCATCGGAATCCCGAAAGAAAGCAGCTGTTCTGCGGGGCAGATGCCGGAGGCAAGCTTTAAATTGGAAGCCGGATTTGTCACGGCGTATAGTCTTCTGTTCTGAAAAACAGCCATATCCTCCTCTGAAAGCCAGATACAGTGATATCCCCCGCCGCCATAATCATACATGCCAAGTTCGTCTGTCAGCTGTGTCGGCGTTTTCCCATAACGCGCAATGCACGCTTCTACCTCCGCTCTTGTCTCGGAATTATGCAGCCAGACCGGAGAATGCAGCTTTTGCGCAAGCGCTGCCACACGCTCCATATTCTGCAGGGACGTCGTGTATTCAGCATGAAACCCTGTCACAAACGACGTCAGACTGCTCATTTCATTCACTGCATAAAAATCTTCTTCCATCTGTTCGGGAGAACTTACAAAATCGTTAAATCCGCTTGTCAGTACCATACGAAAACCGGAATCGGCGGCCGCTTTTGCCATTTCCTGCGGCGCAAGATACATATCAAATCCGGCCGTGATTCCGCCTGTCAGATATTCCAGGATACCAAGCCTTGCCAGCCAGTAGATATCGCCTTTTTTAAGCCGTTCCTCTTTTGGAAATACCTGACAGTTTAACCATTCGCTTAGCGGCAGGTCGTCTGCATCGGAGCGCAAAAATGTCATAGCCGTATGCGTGTGCGCATTTTTAAATCCCGGCATCAGAAGATTTCCGCAGACGTCAATCTCCCGATCCCAGACGACTGACTCCCCGTTCTGAAAAACCTCACAACTGTCTGCGCTTTCGCCAATATAACAGATCCTGGTTCCTCTGACCCACAGCTCCCCTTCCTGAATGGAAAATGCATGGTCTGCTTCCGAGATCAATATTTTTGCATGGTAAAATCTTATATTCATTTTTTTCCTCGCTTTTGGATGGCAGAACGGAATTTTTTATTCCTCTAAATAAATCTCTCGTCTTTGATTGTTACGATTATTTCTGTTACAAGCGCTTCAAACTGCTCTGCAACGCGGTTTGCCGTCCGCTGCACTTCCTCGTGGGACAGCGTAAACGGCGTGATCCCGCTTGCCATGTTTGTAATACAGGAGATTCCAAGCACGCGCATCTGCATATGCCTTGCCGCAATTGCCTCACAGGCGGTGCTCATTCCGACTGCATCCGCCCCAAGCGTGCGGCACATCGCAATCTCCTGCGGCGATTCATACTGCGGGCCTGGCAGCTGAATATAAATCCCCTCCTTTAAATCAATATCAAATTTCATTGCTGCACGCTTTGCCGTCCGCTGCAAATCCAGATCATAGATCTGCCCCATATCCGGGAAACGCACGCCCAACTCTTCGATATTTGGTCCGCGAAGCGGAGACGGAACAAAACTTGCAATCTGGCCGGTAATCAGCATCAGACTGCCGCCTCGGAACCCCTGGCGTATACCGCCGGCCGCATTCGTCAAAAGCAGCGTATCCGCCCCCATCATTTTCATCAGACGAATCGGAAGCACCACATCCGACATCTCATATCCCTCATAATAATGAATACGTCCCTGCATACAGACAACCGGAACCTGCCCAACATAACCGAAAATAAAACGTCCCGCATGCCCGGATACGGTAGAGACAGGAAATCCCTCAATCTCTTTGTAATCAAGTATCTCTTCTACTTCGATATGGCCGCCGTATGCGCCAAGTCCGGAACCAAGCACCAGCGCAATTTTGGGTTCAAACTCTGTTTTTTCCCTGACTGCTGCATAACATTTCTGCAGCTTATCATAAATCGGATTCATTTCCTCCCCACTCCTATACTTTCTTCTGATCTGATTCTAATTGATGATTCTTTCGCTCCCTATTCCTGTTCTTTCGGATCATGCGTTTCAATATATTCAATAATAGCTAAGATCTCATCGCTGCTAATCCCTTTTTCTTTCAGTTTACGAATCAGGTTTACAATTTCCTTGCCTGTCATACGCTTACCTCGCTTTTCTGTTTCTCCTTTATTTTTTATCTGATCTTTATTCTTATTTTTACGCTCTTCTTTGATCCGTCTGTCGCTTTTGCCGTGATCGTTACCGTCTTGCCAATTCCTGCTTTCTTTGCAGTCACCACGCCCTTTTTTGACACGGAAGCATATTTTTTATTGCTCGACGTCCACTTTAATTTTTTGTTTGCAGCGGGGCTGTTTGCCGTGACAACCGACTTGATCGCCAGCTTCTTCCCCGCTTTTAACGTCTTTGTCTTAACGGTAAGCTTAATCTTTGTGACTGCGGCTTTCCCGATTCGGATTTTAAATGTTCCCCGGATTCCCGACCCGTCTTTTGCAACTGCCGTAACCGTAACCGTCTTTCCTGCGCCGGCTTTTTTCGCCGTCACAACGCCTGTTTTGCTGACAGTCGCATATTTTGTCAAATCGCATTTCCATGTCACGCCTTTATTAGCAGCGGTTGCCGGAAGCACCTCGGCTTTTAAGGAAAGCTTATTTCCCGCAATTACTTTGTCTGACTTTGCCGTAATACGGATGGAACTGACTTTCCGGGATGAATCGTTACCGGAAGGCTTTGGATCCGCAGGATTCGGGCTTACCGGGTCCGTCGGTTTTGGATCGGTTGGATTCGGACTCACCGGGTCTGTCGGTTTTGGATCCGTCGGCTCGGTTTCCGTCGGACTCGGATCTGTCGGACTCGGGTCTGTCGGTTTTGGATCCGTCGGCTCCGGATCTGTCGGTTTCGGTTCTGTCGGTTCAGTTTCTGTCGGCTCCGTTTCCGTCGGACCCGGATCTGTCGGTTTCGGCTCCGTCGGCTCCGTTTCCGTCGGACTCGGATCTGTCGGACTCGGGTCTGTCGGTTTTGGATCCGTCGGCTCCGGATCTGTCGGTTTCGGTTCTGTCGGCTCCGTTTCCGTCGGACCCGGATCTGTCGGTTTCGGCTCCGTCGGACCCGTTTCTGTCGGCTCCGGATCCGTTCCCGGATTCTCGGTATCCGGCGGTGTCGGCCCCTGTGTATTCGTCACTGTGACAACAATGCCGCCCGTCTCAGCGCCAAATGCTTTTCCGGACTGATCTGTAACGGTTAGTTTACAGGAAAGAACCGCTTCGCCTTCCCGGATTCCAAATGATGCGCCAAGTTCCTCCAATGTCCATGTAAAGAAGTTTCTGCCCGGTTTTAACTGCGTCTGTCTGCCTGCAGAAGTAACTCTCTGGCCGCTCTCGTCAAAAAACTCCGCTTTTATTGTAACGTCTCTCGCATCCTTTGCATTGGAAATCAGATCCGCCTGAATCGAACCGCTTAACTCATTTTTTTCATTGCAGCAGGCATCCGCCGTTAAATCTCTGATTTTAACAGACGAATCGGCATCCCCTGCCATAAAGGAACTGACGATCTGACCGTTTTCGACGGACGCAGCCTGACCGTCAATTGTTACCGAATCTTCTTTTTCTGCTTCTATAATGATTGAATTTTCTGCTCCAAGCTTCACTGCCACATCGCCGTCCACCTCTATGGTACGCTCCATCCCCTCGTCGTTCATAACGGTGACAACGGTATACTGGCTTACGGCCGAATCGGACGACACTGCAATGGTAAGCGCCCCGGCTTCCTCCGATGCGCTGTTCACTGTAAGCACCGCATCTTTATCGTCAGACGCTACCTCTGCAAAAATATCTTCCGATGCCATATAATACGTAATCGAAGATTCCTCCTGTGCCCCGGCTTGCGCATCGCTGCCCCCGTCGGCGGTATGATCCGCGCTGATCTGATAACGGCCCTTTGGCAGGACAAAGCTTCGGATACCGGAAAAAACATCGTCTGTGTTGCCATTGACAGGAAACTGTTCATAAGCCCCCTCAATCTCATCCAGACAGGCGCCCGCATCGTTTGTCAGATTTACCGCCTCACTGTCAACAGAAAGATAAACCGATCTGTCCACATATTGATCATGAAGCACTACGCCCGACATATCGTTTGCATAGGTCAGATAATCCAGATACGATACTTTAAAATAGGGTCCGTATTCGATGCCGCTGAGATCTTTTTTGATTTTCAGCGTCGAAAGTCCGGCCGGCACATTCGGATCATACACTTTCATCAGAAAATCACCGTTATCCGCCTGTTCTACCGACACCGGAATCACCGCATGACCGCTGTTTGAGGAAGCAAGCACCATAATCACAGGCTGGGCATTTTCATCAATACTCATACCGCCGGAACGCTCAAATGCCTCCACACGCTCAATCAGCCCGCGCAGATCATTCATATGCCTTACAATATCCCCGTCGCAGGAAGCAACGGCCGACTGATACTGAGAAATCTGACATGCCTCAATCAGTTTTGTGAGCGGTGCAGACGCT
>CAMUHN010000064.1 GCA_947088675.1 uncultured Roseburia sp. | reverse complement strand
AGGAAAGAGCATCGGGCCGGATGAATTTACGTTAAGCGTATATCCGGCAAGTACGCCGATTTATATGGAGCTGGTGAAAAATGGGGCGGCTGCATCTCTGATGCAGACAGGCGCGATTTTAAAGACGGCATTTTGCGGACCGTGTTTTGGCGCGGGCGATACACCGGCAAATAATGCGTTTTCCATTCGTCATTCAACCAGGAATTTCCCGAATCGTGAAGGCTCGAAAGTACAGCAGGGGCAGGTGGCTTCGGTTGCACTGATGGACGCGCGTTCGATTGCCGCCACAGCTGCAAACAAAGGTTATCTGACGGCGGCAACCGAGATTGACGCCACGTATACGAAACCAAAATATTTCTTTGACAAAACGATATATGAAAACCGTGTTTTTGACAGCAGGGGCGTTGCCGATTTCAATGTTGAAATTCAGTTTGGGCCGAATATTAAAGACTGGCCGGCTATGAGCGCGCTGCCGGAGAATCTTGTATTAAAAGTAGTATCGGAAATTCATGATCCGGTTACAACAACGGACGAGCTGATTCCGTCCGGAGAGACATCGTCATTCCGGTCAAACCCGCTCGGACTTGCGGAATTTGCACTTTCCAGAAAAGATCCGCTCTATGTCGGCCGCGCAAAAGAAATTCAGAAAGCGCAGAAAGCTGTGGAGGCGGGTAATTGTCCTGGAGCGGCATATGAAGAGTTAAAGCCGGTGATGTCTGCAATTAAAGAAGCATTTCCGGAGAAAGATTTCCATGACGGCGAGCTTGCGGCAAATATCGGTTTCGGAAGTACAATATTTGCAGTGAAGCCGGGGGACGGATCTGCACGCGAACAGGCCGCATCCTGTCAGAAAGTGCTCGGAGGATGGGCGAATATTGCGAATGAATACGCTACAAAGAGATATCGTTCAAACTTAATTAACTGGGGTATGCTGCCGTTTTTGATTTCTTCCGGAGAGCTGCCGTTTGAGAATCTGGACTATATTTTCCTGCCGGATATCAGAGACGCAGTAGAGCAGAAAAAGACAGACATCGCAGCGTTTGTGGTAAAAAACGGCGAATTAAAAGAATTTACGTTACAGCTTGGGGCAATGACGGACGACGAGCGCGAGATTATTTTGAAAGGATGCCTGATCAATTATTATAAAGCTTAAGCGGTTTGGATGAAACGGCTGCAGAGAGAGGTACAAAACATGGATAATAAAAACAATTTAAAACAATATCTGACGATAGCGCTTGTTATATTTGGAACGTTTTGCTGCTGTACCCTGTTTTTTTTCCTGATTTACCGCTATCACGGGTTTGCAGACTCATGGAGGGGGCTGTTTAGTATTCTGCAGCCAATTACCATGGGACTTGTGCTGGCCTATCTGCTGAATCCGGTTATGTGCTTTTTTGAGCGATATCTGCAGCCGTTATTGGAAAAATATATGAAAGACGCTGATAAGGCGAAGACGGCGGCGCGGTATATTGCGACAACAGGGGCGCTCGTTTTCTTTTTGGGGATTATCACGCTTTTGATTGTTGCGGTTGTACCGTCGCTGCGCACCAGCATTGAGGATTTTATTGTCGCGCTGCCAGGAGATTTTAATGATTTAATCGACTGGGTTAATGAATTTGTAAAAGGCGACACCCAGCTGGCAACCGCACTGCGCGACGTGCTTGAAAATGCAAGTGAGACGCTTCAGTCGTTTTTGAATGAAGGGATGTTTACACAGGTGCAGTCTTATCTTGTGTCAATTACAAGCGGCGTTGTTTCTGGTGTAAAATTTGTGATCAATATTCTGGTCGGGCTTGTAATTTCCGTCTATGTTATGGTAAGCAAAGAGAAATTTGCAGGACAGGCGAAAAAGATTCTTTATGCTGTTTTTAAACCGGTACGTGCCAATATTATTATAAAGACAGTGCATAAATGTAACGAGATTTTTGGCGGTTTTATCTCCGGTAAGATTCTTGATTCTGCAATCATCGGCGTACTGGCATATATTATATTGTCTATTATGCAGATGCCGGACGCGCTCCTGGTGTCGGTTATTGTGGGCGTAACAAATGTAATTCCGTTTTTCGGACCGTTTATCGGAGCGATACCGTCTTTTGTAATTATTGTGCTGCAAAGCCCGATACAGGGACTTTATTTTCTGATATTTATTCTGATTTTGCAGCAGGTTGACGGTAATATTATCGGACCGAAAATTCTGGGGGATTCTACAGGACTTTCGGCATTCTGGGTTGTATTTGCGATTTTGGTATTCGGAGGGATGTGGGGCTTTGTTGGCATGCTTCTTGGCGTACCGATTATGGCAGTAATCTATTATATTGTAAAGAATGTCGTGGAATTTGCACTGAAAAAGCGCGGGCTGCCAATGGAAACAGAGCGCTACGAAAAAATGACGAGAGTTGACAAAGAGACAAACAAGCTGGTATATGAGTTTGTGCCAAAAACCAGAATCCGCAAAAAGAAAAAAAGAAAGTAAGAAGAGAAAGTAAGAAAAGAAGAGATCGAAGAACAGTAGTTTTTGACATATTTCCGCACTTATGATAAACTAAACAGAAACAATAAAAGGGGCGCACCGAGGATGACGACGTATTTTGAGGTGGCATAATTGGATAAATATGAATATAAATTAAAGCTGGATGAGATGAAATCGCTGTCCGCAGCCGGGCGTAATGACGAAGCGGCCGAAATTGCGGATACGATTAACTGGCATAAAGTAAAAAATGCAAATGATCTGGTGAAAGCCGGAGAAGTATACGAAAAAGTAGACCGGTTTGAGGAGAGCAGGGAATTTTTCCTGATGGCTTATGACCGCTCTCCGATCGGGAGGACGATTATATGCCATCTTGCGGAAATAGCGATCAAAATGGGAAATTTTGACGAGGCAGAAGACTATTATCAGGAATTTGTCGGACTTGCCCCGCAGGACAAT
Source organism: uncultured Roseburia sp. (assembly GCA_947088675.1). Taxonomy (GTDB): domain Bacteria; phylum Bacillota; class Clostridia; order Lachnospirales; family Lachnospiraceae; genus Roseburia. The sequence goes on along the minus strand of CAMUHN010000064.1, from coordinate 14,629 downwards.
TTAAAATATGTATTAAAATATCAGATCAACCGTGCCAGGGGCGCGGATGTTTCCGTATTGATACAGATTCTAGAGGAGTTAAAGGAGCAGGAATATTCGGAGGAATGGGCATACGAACTGATCAAATTATACCGGCAGGCAGGAATGGTAGAAAAATGCGTGGATGCCTGCGATGAATTGATTTTATGGTTTGGAGACGGCCCCTATGTGGAGCGTGCACTTGAGATTAAGATGCTGTATCGTCCGTTAAACGAAAAGCAGGAAGAGAAGTACCGTATGTTCCATCCGGAGGCCGGGGGAATTACAGAAGTAAAACAGGATACTGGCGCTGCTCCTGTAGCGCAGGAGACAATGCAGATCCCCAAAATACAGTATTCTCCGGAGCGATTTAACACGGTAAATCTTCAGAAAGAACTGCAAAAAGGGATACGCCAGATTATGGAGGCGACCGGCAAAGAAGGCGTGCATGACGGGATTGATTCGCTGATGCGGGCCGTGGAGGAAGTGCCAAGTATTGCCATTACAAAAGAGTTTAAGCTGCCGGAACCGATCGAGACTTCCGCAGAAGAAGTATATGCACAATATCATCCTGCTTATATGAATATGCTGGCCGAAGAGCGGGACGGGCAGATGAGTCTGATGATTCCGGATTCTGTCAGAGAGCCGCAGGTAAGCGGGCAGATGAATATCGGAGATCTGATGGCAGACTGGGAGGCTGCTCAGAAAGAGGCGGATCGTCGTAACCTGGAAGCGGCGCGTACGCGGGCAATGCGTGAAGCCGGGGAGATTATGGAACAGCTGGCAGAATTTATTCCGGTGCTGGATTCCGGAATTACGCCGCAGGAGCTGCTCAGACAGTACAGTGAAGACGGGAATCTTGAGGAGAAAGCGGCTGCAGAACTTGTCGTCAGTATGAATCAGATGCTGCAGGAGCAGATTGACCGCTGCTCGCAGGAACAGGCGTGGTACGACGCGAAAATAGCCGCTGCCCATGCGATGAATGAAGATGAGCGCTTAGAGAAGATGCTGCGGGACCTGACAGAGACATCCCAGAGCGATTCTTTTGGGCAGTTACAGGATACGGATGTCGGCAATGAACAGGTGGGGAGACAGTCGGATTTTACAGAAGCGCAGTTTGAAGACGCAGCAGCGACATTTGAACAGAAAGTCAATGCGGGGCAGGTCAAATACGATCAGTCGGCCGCCATACCGGCAGACAGTCAGTTTTCCACGGATGATGTTTTTGTCGATCAGCAGTATGGCAGAACAGATTTGTCTGCAGACAGCGGGAGTGAAAATTTTGACGTTGAACCGGACTCCGGCAGTCCGAATCTGTCTATGGAGGATGAAAATTCAGAGGCGGGATTCGGACAGAACGGGTATTTCGAAGATGAATTTGCAGATCAGACAACAGATATGGAATTGGGTGAAAGAAATTCCGATGGAATTGCATATGATCCAAAAGAGGAGTTGTCCAATGACAGATCAGATCCGGAGGAAGCTTTTTTTGCACACGCAGGCGCAGCGGCAGAGGAGTTTTCCGATCGTACAAAATATCAGAGAACAGAAGATACCGGTGATCCTGACTACATAGAGAGTACTGGAACCGGGGAGAATAAAGAGACGGTACAGCCCGATACCGAAAAATACGGCGAAGCGGGATATGCAGGGGCGTATCAGGAGACGGTACAGCCCGATACCGAAAAATACGGCGAAGCGGGATATGCCGGAACCGCTAAGTATGAAGAAACGGAGCTTCCCGAAACAAAAAGCTATGCCGGCGCTGATTTTTTGGCAAAGCAGGATACCGGGAAAGATCTGACAGCCGAGCTGTCCGACGATATCGAAAAACGTCTGGTAGAGAACCTTTACCGCGAGGAAATGATGCGTCAGGAGAAGCACAGGGAAAAGAAAACGGCAAAACCGGCGGCCTCCCTCACCAAAGAACAGCGTAAGATTTTTACATATTTTGTCTCTATTAAAGGAATGGAACAGCAATTGTGCCAGGTGCTTGCAAAGACGGCGGAATCGCTGAAATCCAGAAAAACGGCGGCAGAGGGAAATCTTATGATTCAGGGAGAACAGGGCAGCGGAAAGACTGTTCTGGCAAAAGCGATGGCAAAGGCATTGAAGAAGACAGTTGGACAGCCGTCGGGAAAAGTCGGTACGATTGAGGCGTCAAAGCTAAACAGAGGAGATACGGCGGCGCTAACCAATTTTGTGGCGGGAGGATGTCTGATTATTGAAAAGGTTGGCGATATCTCAAGAGAAACGGCAGATAAACTTGCCATACTTCTGGCATCGGAGAACAGCAGGCTGTTTGTAATTATCGAAGATACAAGGGCAGGAATTACAAAAGCATTTGCAAAAAGCAGCGCGTTTGCTTCCTGCTTTACCCATAAAATAATTATTCCTATATTTACGAATGACGAACTGGTCACATTTGCGAAATCATATTCAAATGAGTTGGGATATATGATTGACGAAATGGGCGTTCTTGCACTCTATAACAGCATAAGCAGCATTCAGAAATTAGACCATGCAACGACTTTGTCAGAGATCAAAGAGATTGTGGACGGTGCAATTTCTCATGTTGAAAAGCGTGGCATAAAAAAAATAATGAGCATCATTACATCAAGCCGCTACGATGCGGATGATTATGTTATATTGCATGAGAAAGATTTTAATGCATAAGGGGGAAGGAAACATGGCGAATTTTTCAAAATTGGACCGTTATCTGTTTGGGCAGGCAACGCACTATGATATTTACAGGAAGCTTGGGGCGCATCTGACCGATCAGTACGGGATTGCAGGAACGTGTTTTGATTTGTGGGCGCCAAACGCAAAACGTGTCTGGATTATTGGTACTTTTAATAACTGGGATGAGACTGCAAACGAGATGGAACGACTGGAGCCGGAGACAATGGGAATTTTTGAGCTGTTTGTCGCCGGGGCAAAAGAGGGGGATATGTACAAATATCTGATTGAGACAGAGGACGGTTCTCTTCTCTATAAAGCAGATCCCTATGCAAATTTTGCGGAGCTGCGTCCTGGAACGGCATCGGTGATTGCGGATATTGATCATTTTAAATGGACGGATGCGAAGTGGATGGCGGATCGTGCATCGGAAGAGAGTATTTATGAGAGGCCGATGGCAATTTATGAAGTACATCCCGGCTCATGGAAACGTCATCCCTGCAGGGAGGATGAGGGGTTTTACAGTTATCGCGACCTCGTGAAATATCTGATCCCCTATGTGGTGGAGATGGGCTATACCCATATCGAGCTGATGGGAATTGCAGAGTATCCGTTTGACGGTTCCTGGGGATATCAGGTGACAGGTTATTATGCCCCGACAGCGCGGTATGGTACGCCAAAAGATTTTGCGTATTTTATCAACGAGTGTCATAAACATAAAATCGGCGTTATCCTTGACTGGGTTCCGGCTCATTTTCCAAGAGACGCGCATGGCCTTGCAGAATTTGACGGCACATGCCTCTATGAGTATGCCGATCCCAGGAAAGGCGAACACCCGGATTGGGGTACCAAAATATTTGACTATGGCAAAAACGAAGTAAAAAACTTTTTAATTGGCAGCGCGCTGCTCTGGGTGGAACATTATCATGTGGACGGGCTGCGTGTAGATGCGGTTGCATCCATGCTTTACCTTGATTACGGCAAACAGGACGGACAGTGGGTGCCAAATAAATACGGCGACAATAAGAATCTGGAAGCAATCGAGTTTTTTAAACATATTAATACGCTGATTACAGGAAGAAACAAAGGGGCTATGATGATTGCCGAGGAGTCGACCGCATGGCCGAAAGTAACGGGGCCGGTGGAAGAGGACGGACTGCATTTCAGTTTTAAATGGAATATGGGATGGATGCATGATTTCCTTGATTACATGAAACTTGATCCGTATTTCCGCAAAAACAATCATAATAAAATGACGTTTGCAATGAGCTATAACGAGAGCGAGAAATATATTCTCGTTTTGTCGCATGACGAAGTAGTGCATCTTAAGTGTTCCATGTTAAATAAAATGCCTGGGCTTGGCATTGACAAGTTTCGCAATCTGATGGTCGGCTATGCTTTTATGATGGGACATCCCGGTAAAAAACTGCTTTTTATGGGACAGGAATTTGCACAGCTGCGCGAGTGGAGTGAGGAGCGGGAGTTAGACTGGTTTTTGCTTGCAGAACCGGACCACCAGCATATTCATGACTGGGTAAAAGAACTTTTGCGTATTTATCGAAAAAACCGCGCAATGTATGAACTGGACAGCAGCTGGGAAGGATTTGAGTGGATCAATGCAAATGACGGGGATCGCAGTATTTTCAGTTTTGTCCGTAAGAGTAAGGATGAGAAAAATAATCTTCTGTTTATCTGTAATTTTACACCAATGGAGCGTGCGGATTACAGAGTAGGTGTGCCGAAGAAAAAAGTGTACAAACTGATTTTAAGCAGCGATGAGGAACGGTTTGGAGGAAGCGGCACAGAACGCCCGGAGAGCTATAAGGCGGAAAAAGTAGAATGCGATGACAGGCCTTATTCGTTTGCCTATCCGCTTTCCCCTTACGGAGTTGCAGTATTCCGTTATTAAATAACAGAATTTAACGGCTTTATACTGGCCGGGGATAAAAAGTTAATAATCAGGCTGAAATATCCGATATATATTTCAGCTGTGGAATGGCGCAGTGACTGAAAACGAGTTGGCTGCGCCATTTCTGTTACCGGATTTTGAATGAAAGCAGGGAAAACAATGAGAGTAGAGCAGAACCAGACGGGAATTATAGAATTTTTGCAGCAGAGTACAGCGGCGCAGGAGACGGGGGCGCCTGTTTTTTCCAAAGAGAAAGCGACAGCAGAGAGTACGCAGCAGGGATCGGCGGTAACTGTAAATATGAAAGACGTGACTTATATGAAACCGCAGGCCGGTGAAGAAAAATCCCTGGAGGAACAACTGGAACAGGGAGCGGCGATGGACGCACAGGACCGCAAAAATCAGATGACAGTTCTCTCCAATACGACGAGTGAGGAAGATTATCAGAAAATACAGGAGGATGGATTCTCTTTGGATCAGTCGGCCGGAAGTGCGATTATTACTGTCACGGATAAAATTAAGACGGCGCTGGCAAAAGCAGGTGTTGATATTTCGTGTTTTGGCGATGATCTGGATCTGTCTGAAATGGAGGCAATTACAGGCAGTGCGCAGCTGGCTGCCCAGTTGGCCGCAGCTTTAAAACAGGCGGATTTGCCGCTGACAAAGGAGAATCAAAAGGATGCGGCCGAGGCCCTGATGCAGGCGCTTTCCCTCAATTTGCCCACGGAGGGCGCGATGAAATATATGATGGATAATCAGCTTGAGCCTACGATTAAAAATCTGTACCTGGCGCAGAACAGCGGAAGTGCCGGTTATTTTGGCCCACAGATCGAATATAATCTCTCATCTTTTGAAAAGCAGGTGGAATCAGTGATCAGGGACGCCGGCATTACGGTAGATGAAGCTTCTCTGGCGGACAGTAAATGGCTTTTAGAACATGAGATACCATTGACACCGGAGAATCTTCAGTATTTGCAGGATTTGAAAGGTATGGGGGAAGCTGTCTGCGATCCGGTGAAATCCGTGATGTCGGATCCGTCGCAGGAGGCTGTCAGAAAAATTGCATCCTCCATTGCGGAGGCAATTGCAGAGGGGGCTCGTCCGTCGGATGCAGTTCTTTTGGAGGGCTACAAAAACAGCGAGAAAGCACAGATCGCATTTGAGGCGGTAAATCAGGCGACGGACGAAGATCTGGAATATCTGGTAGATCATGAGTTGGACCTTACGATACAGAATCTTAAAATTGCCGCTGCAAACAGAGGAGGACGCGATGCTGCAGCGGATGACATGCATAGCGGGCAGAACGCACCGTCCGATTATACGCAGAGAGGACTTGCGCTGTTAACGGCAAAACGTCAGTTAGAGGAGGCACGTCTTGCGATGACAGCAGAGGCTAATTATGCGCTTCTGAAAAAGGGAATTTCCATTGATACAAAACCTCTTGCAGAATTGGTTGATCAGCTAAAGGAAGAGGAAAATTCCTATTATCGTAATCTCCTCGCGGCGGAGGGGGTAACTCCTGACGAAGAAAACGTCGCGCTGTTAAAGGAGACAATGGAAAAGATTTCCGATATCAGGGATGTTCCGGCGTATGTGCTGGGACACAGATCACTTGAGATTCCCACGGTAGACTCTGTCCACAGTACGGGAATGGCGCTGAAAGATACGTTTGATCGTGCAAACGAGCAATATGAGAAATTGATGACGGCTCCGCGCGCTGATCTTGGTGATTCCATTAAAAAAGCATTTCGCAATGTGGATGATATATTAAACGATCTGAATCTTGATACATCGGAGGCAAATCGCCGTGCAGTTCGTATACTGGCTTATAACGAGCTGGAAATTACAAAAGACGCTGTTTCCGGGATGAAAGCAGCGGATGAAAAAGTGCAGCGCGTCTTCGCTGATTTGACTCCTGCTGTAGTAACGAAAATGGTTAAGGACGGTATCAATCCGCTTTGCATGGATTTCGACAGTCTAAGCAGGACAGCGGAGCAGATTCGCCTGGCGTCAGGGGAAGACAATGCAGAGAAATTCAGCGAGTATCTCTGGAAACTGGAGCAGAATCAAAAAATCAGTGAGCAGGAGCGCACCTCATACATAGGCATTTATCGATTGATTCATCAGGTTGAGAGCAGCGACGGAGCGGCGATCGGCGCATTGGTGCATCAGGGGGCAGAGTTTACAATGAAAAATCTCCTGACTGCCGTGCGGTCTGAGAAAAAAAGCGGAAAACTCGACATTTCAGTAGATGAGACAGCGGGAAGTGCAGAGTCGGCAGGTTATAAGGGGGCGTCGATTACAGCGCAGATCGAGGCGGCCTATCAGATGAACTGTATCAAAGATGTGACCGAAGTTCTTTCCCCCGAAAGCATGAGAGACGTCCTGCAGAAAACAAAGGACTGGCAGGAGATGACGCCGGAGCAGTTAAAAGAGGCGCTTCTTCATGCCCCGCAGGATGAAAGCGCCGACTCGTCCTATTGCAGAGAACAGCTTGATTTGCTGGAGCAATGCGCGGCGGCATCAAAAGATGTATATGAGGCGTTGGAGAAATATGATATTCCAAATACGGTAAACAATATTCTTGCACTGGAGGCAATGCGCGCAGACGGCAATAAGATGTTCCGAAAGATCTTCGGATCCGGCACAAAGGATCCGGATGAAAAAGTCGGTGTGGAAGACATTGAAAAAATAAAAGAAGAGCTGATCAAAGAATTTGGAGAGGCAGTATCTGAACCGGAAGAGATGGCCATCGCACAGGAGAAGCTTGGAGAATTGGCTGAAAATGTAATGAAAGGTATGATGGCAGATGGTGAGGTTACAAGTCTGGACGTTCGCGAAATGAGGCTCTTATCGGCACAGATGTCTGTGAACAGTCTTCTTGCAAAACAGGAGAAGTATTCCGTACCTGTGATGGTAAACGGCGGTGTTGTTAACGTATCGCTTAAAATTGTCAGAGGAGTAGACAAAAGAGGCATTGTGGATATTATGATGGAAAGTGAGCTGCGGGGGAAAATTGCAGCGACTTTTCAGGCGAAAGAGGACGGAATCAGCGGTTTTTTGGCAACCGATAACCCCGGGACGAAGACGCTTTTTGAAGAAAATGCAAGTCAGCTTACGGAAAGTATATCCGGCCGGGAGGGAGAAAATACGGATATGCACTATGCATATGTAAAGGATCTGGATTTTGATCATTTTTCGTCCGGAAGATTTGGGGAGAAAGCGAAAGAGAAAGAATCCGGGGACGAAAGCTACCGCATACAGACAACACGGCTGTACCATATCGCGGAGAGCTTTATCCGTCAGATTCGTTCTATCGTGTAAACGGCAGTTAGACAGTACGGTACCTATGTTACAGGCAGAAGCTGTTCTGCTTTCAGGTAATCAAGTATCCCAAGATAGATGGCATTTACTATTTTGGATTGATAATCGGCATCCAGCAGCAGGTCGGCTTCGGTTGGATTGCTTAAAAACCCACATTCTACGATTATGGTAGGTGTGGGTGTTTTTTTGAGCAGATAGTAGCTTTCGTTTGCTTTTGCCATTCGTTTATTAGATGGATCCAGATTTGCAATCAGACTGTTTTGCATGGTATCGGCCAGTTTTTTTCCTTCTGTGGATTGGCCGTAATAAAATACCTGTGCACCTTTAATATCGGATGTTGTATAGCTGTTTTGGTGGATGCTGACCGTAAAGAGAGGATTTGCCTCTGTAATTCGTTCACAGCGATTCTGCATATCGGATACTTTCATGTTCTTTACATTCTCGTCCGACAGGCTGCTGTCGGAATCACGTGTCATAACAACAGATATGGATTCCTCGGAAGAAAGGGCCTCCTTTAGCTGCAGGGCAATCGCAAGATTGATATCTTTCTCCAGCGCTTTGTTGACGCCTACTTTGCCGGGATCAAAACCGCCATGTCCAGGGTCGATTACAATGCAGATGCCGTTTTTTTGATTTTTATCCTGCGAGGCGTTATCCTGCTGTGTATTGTCGGTGGCTGCTTTTTCGCTGGATACATAGGCGGCACTCTGCCTTGCAAGGAAAAATGCGGCAATAATCAGGCAGACTGCCATCACCAATTCGATTTTTTTGGCGACATGATTCATATTTTTCCTCGTTTTCCGTTATTTTTTTATATAAGTTATTCGAAAAACGGGGAAAATATGATTTTTAGCTAGTTGATATATTTGATAATGATATCCCAGACATCGCTGCTTTCTAAACCGAGTTTCCAGAAAGCGCCGCCTGCAAGATTGTACTCTTTAAGAACTTTCAGTTTTTCTTCCAGCGATACCGCGTTTTCTATCCAGATTTTATAAGTGATACCATTGTTTAAATATTCGGCGTAATACTGTCCGTCCGCATCTGACCAGACCGGTGTTACCCCGTTGGATGAAAGGAGTTTTGATATTTCGTTCATATTGGTGGCGTAACTGTCAAGCGTAAACAGCTGGTAGCTGTCTGCAAAGTCGTCATCTTCTGTTGCATTGTTATCGTCTGACGTTTCATCTGCATTCTGGCCATTGTGATTGTCAGCCATATTTTCGTTATCATTTGCGTCGTCCGGATTTGGGGCGGCATTATCTGTACTTTCGCTCTGCCCGGAGGTTATTGGAGTCTCGCTCCATACTCTGGTATAAAACGGCATACCAAGGATAATCTGTTCGGCAGGTACCTCGTTCAATGTGTTTTGTACGCCTTCGGTTACAAAGCCGATGGATGCGACAGAGCCTGCCTCGTCGGATCCGGCGTAATGTTCATCATAGGCCATGATGGCAATATAATCCGCAAAGAGAGCCTGCTCGGCACGGTTGTAGAACGCAGTGTAATCGGTTGGCACATAGTTGTCTACGGAAAGTACGATATTGTTAGCCTCACATTTTAAAGAGAGCTCGCGGATAAACTGAATATAGGCGTCGCCGGCTTCCGGCTTCAATGCTTCAAGATCAACATTAATACCATCGAGATTGAACTGAATTGCTGCGGAAATCAGATTGTTTACCAGCGTCTCGCGGCGTGAAGTATAGGTTAGTACTTCCGTTGTATTGACTTCTTTATTTTCCAGATTGCTCACAAGCGCCCAGACTTCTACCTGATGCTGATGGCAGTAATCGACATAATCTTTGCTCGCAAGCGATGCGATATTTCCGTTGTTGTCATTGAGATAAAACCAGGTCGGTGATATGACATTGAGTCCTTTGCTGTTTGGAAGTACGGTGCTGATTGTACTGTTTGCTGTTTCGGTTGTCACCTGATGCCAGCCCATATTAATTTTAAAATCCTTTTTGATATGAGAGAATGATTCCGGCACGTATTCACTGACAGCTGTTTTTACGGTTGTTTCGCTCAATAATTTGGATCGGACATATCCGATGATGCCGTCGGCGGTAGCAACCTTTGTCCATTTTTCATCCGGCATCAGGACGATAATCTCCGTTTCTTTTGACAGATCGGCAAGGATCGGGCTTTTGATGCCGCCCTGATAGCGGAGCTGTGTATCTTTTTTTATTACAGCCGTCTCATAATCACCCCATTCACCTGTCATTACGATACGGTTGGGGCTGTTGTAAACCTCATAATTAAAATCAGAATATTGTCTGACAAAGTCAAGTGCGACATATGTCTGGTCTCCATCTGTTTTTACAATGGGGTGATCATAAGGCATCGTATCTTTTGTCACGGTGTATTGTGATTCTCCCGCATGTACTGTGATCAGGTCGGACGATGTTGTGTAGCGCAGTATATTTTCGTTATAGTCCCAGTAGAAACGCGGGTTAAAAGATTTTACCATTTCATATTCGAGGTAAATGACATTCTCTTCCACCTTAGCTTTTGTGTCCAACAGCTTGTGGTCAAGGATGATGGCGGCCTCGTTTTGTGAGGATATACTGTAATAGTCGTCCAGATCCTTTCGTTCTTTCGTCGGCGTATATTTTTCAATCAGATTTCCCAGAGCAATAAAAAGCAGGATGACAACGATTAATACGCCCACTGCAATAAAAGGTATAATTTTTTTCTTCATGGAAAGCCTCTTTCTTCTTCTGAACCTTTTGTGACTGTAACAATTTCATTTGACAGGAATACTGTGACTATTTTAGCATAACCATATATAAAATCAAGTGCAAAACAACCGACCCGTGTCAGGTCGGCTATTTATTGCCGCTTTTTACGGAAATACCTGTAAAAAGCGGCATATCTTTTCGAACAAACCAGTAATCCGGATGCTCTTCGGACATTGAGCACTCCGCATTGTTTTGCAAATAATTCGGATTAATTATTATGATTCATTTTCTCTTTCTTTATTCGGTCAAAGTGAAGTTCTTTTAACACCCCCTCGTCAAAAACATAGTCTCTCATATAATCTGTGTGTTCATGAAAACACAACTGGCTTGTTACAGTTCTGGAATTACTGGGATTACCGTCAAGCCAGATGGTAATGCCTCTGTGCTCTAATGAGGAAAGTTCCATATAGAGATTTTTTTCAAGTTCGGTATCCAAAAATCATCCCCCCTATAAGTAATTTGCCAAAAGGAGTTTTTCGCGGGTAACAGTCGTGATATATAATTACCGGCTTAGCGCATATACCGGCGGGTCAGGATACCACGTTCTGCAGAAACGAAAAAAGTTCTTTTTCGATTTGAAACGGATTTTTGATAAATGGGATGTTTTGCACGGAAATATGATGCTCTTTGGAGAACAGGGTGGTGGTTTTACGACTCCCCGATTGTACGAAGTATAAAATGCACTGTCCGGCCTGATCTCCGAAGCTATATTCTTTTAGAAAGTTATTGTAATACGATACTTTCCATGGTGCGAGACTTCCTAAAACCAGTTTGATATCACAGCGCAGAAATTCTGATTTCTTTGCTTCCTGGCTGCTCCCCAGATCCAAAATGAGATATTCATATCCGCGGTTTAGAAGTACAGGGACTTGTTCGCAGGCAACGTTTGGATAATAATCAATACGTCTTCTGTGAATAGAAGTATCTGTCTGCTTTTCCTTACAGAGAGCAATTTGTCCGCCGCGGGAAAAGGTATTTTCGCAGGAAAATGGATTTTCGTTGGAAAACAGGGAGGATATCTCATTTCTTTCATGCAGTTCCAGGTATGCCGTTTTTTTTCTGAGTTTTGAGCTGCAGAAACAGGAAAGGGCAACAGCGAGATGTGTGACGCCGCAGCCGGGACAGCAGCCGGCTATGCCAATGGTTGTACGGGATCGTTCCCTTTTTTTATCAATGTTAAAAATTTGTGTTTTTCTCCTTTTTGCTTTGTGATGACAGAAACAAGTCGTTCCATTTCTGCTGTAGGTCGATATGGGTTGTTGCCGCATGGAAAGCAGTATACAGGAACCTGTAACAGATTTGAAATGCGTCTGGCGGCCTGGCGGTTGCCATAATTACAGATAAAAGTAATGTTTTTTTCTGCTTTTATTTGCTGTGCAAAAGAAAGCGTATCTGACATATCCCAGTCGCTTCCGCATAGAATAATGCACATAAGGTCTGCTGCATCGCATTGGAGAATGGATTTTGGATTCAGGCAACCACAGTCTTTGATGCGAATTGCATCTGACGGTACGGGATTCTGTACATTTACACCGTAAGCAGGTATACCGCGAAAATATCTGTCCCTGTAAATTCCATTTTGCTCTTTTAGAGAGGTATGGTATGCTGAAAGAGAAGAAAAGCGGTCAGACTGTTCGGCAGCAACATAAAAGGAAGAAATTCCCAGTTTATTCAGAGCCGAAACAAACGATACTGCTATATGGGTTGATCCTGCGCCCGGCTTGCAGCCTGCGACATAAATGTTTCTGATGAGATGCGGATACTGTTTTTGCGCGGCCGGCCGGATGGAAAGGAGTGCATTCCGAAAGCCGGCTGCCGTTTCAAATCGATTTGTTGCGGAGTGTGCGGTAGCTTTGGCGATAATCTCCGAGAGAGAGGCGGAGTATCGAATGCCTGTAATATCAGCCATGTATTGTAAAATTTTTCCGAGACTAAAGATATCACAGCCTGTATTGACCGGATTTCCGTTTAAGGCTTCCGGAGCGGCAAAACCGGCAGTTCCGTAAAATTGGAATTGTTTTACAGAATCGGAAATAAATGAAGCGATTCCAAAGTCGATTAATTTTATCTGATTTCCGCATACTATAATATGCTCCGGCTTTAAATCCTGATACAGGATGGGGTATGGAGATAAATGATGCAGATAATCTAAAATATCGCAAAGCTGGATACAAACTTCGATTGCCGATTCTTCCGTAAAATGATCTTGACAGGATAAATAGACATCCAGTGAATCACCCTGAATATATTCTTCAATCATATAAATAAAAGAGTTATCCTCGTCGATATCGTATATAAGAGGAATACCAGGGTGCTTTAGATTTTTCAGGAGAACGGCTTCTGCAGGAAAACCGTCTTCCGAAGAGAGAGAAGCTGTATGCGCGGCGCTTTTGGGGATACGCTTGATCGCACGGTAAAGCTTCAGTTTCAGATGCTCGGCAAGATAGACAGCGCCGCTGCTGCCGGCGCCTAATTTGGATATGATTTTGTATTTGCCGAACAAAATAGTATCTTCTATGCAAATCCACTCCTTTCTTAAAGGTGTGTCAGATCCGCATCTCATGCATAGTTTATAACATGACAACGCGATATTTGCAACGACATTTGAATATTTTGTGAAAAATATACAAAAAATAATTAGGAAAAAAGCCGAAATAAGGGGTTTACAAATATACAATATAGTGGCATACTTAACTTCAAATAGACATTTGATTTTAATCGCAGATACAGTAAACAGTTTTCCGGTAAAAGACAAAATATGCCATCCGGCATAAGCATGATACGCTGCAGCAGGCTGCAGGCAACGGAAAGGCGTGATATTTATGAAAATAGAAAAAGTAAATGACAACCAGATTCGCTGCACACTTACAAAGGAAGATTTGGCAGAACGTCAGCTGAAAATCAGCGAGCTTGCATACGGAACGGAAAAAGCAAAAATTTTATTCCGCGATATGATGCAGCAGGCGGCCTATGAGTTTGGTTTTGAAGCGGATGATATTCCGTTGATGATTGAGGCGATCCCGTTATCGGCAGATACGATTATTTTATTAATTACAAAGGTTGATTGCCCGGAAGAGTTTGAGAGCCGTTTTTCAAAATTCGGGGATTCTGATGTAATGGATTATTACGGCGCATCCGAATACGCGCCGCAGGAGTCGCCCGGCGCGGACGATATTCTTGATATATTTAAACGTATGCAGAAAGAAAGCGGAGTATTGGAGGGGGGAACCGGGCAGAAGAATGACGGTGAAATTTCCGGGTCATCAGATACTGCAGGCGCCAAAGATCAGGTTTCGGTTCTTGTTGATATTACAAAGCTGTTTGTGTTTGGAGAGTTGGAGGAAATCAGTCGTGCCGCCCGCATCTTAAACGGTTTTTACAGCGGAAAGAACGATTTGTATAAAAATGAAAATAATTACTGTCTCTTAGTCAGCAAAAGTTCTCATACACCGGAAGATTTCAACAAAGTCTGTAATATCCTTTCCGAATATGCACAGCAGCAAACTTATACGCCGGCTGTGGGCGCATATATGAGCGAACATTCCAAAATTATCTTACAGAAGAACGCACTTCAGACACTGGTTCAGTTTTAATTGAAAAAAAAGCAGTCTGTTTTTGTCAGACTGCTTTTTTATGCGCAGACCCGCATCTGGAAATCTGCCGCGTATTTTTTCTGATCGGTTTTTACTGCGTTACGAGGTCTTTTGCAAGGAATTCGTTGATCTGAGATACAAGCGCGTCCGGATCGATGCCATGTACCATTGCAGCTTCTTCAATGGTTTCCATCTGGGAAGACGGGCATCCAAGACAGTGCATACCAATATTTAAAAGAATAGGTGCAATATTCTGATCAATCTGAAGCAATTCGCCAATCATTGTAGATTTTGTTACCTGTGCCATTCGTTTTTCTCCTTGTATAATGTATTTAGGTTGTTCGAGGGATACCTATAAACCCTTA
>CAMUHN010000063.1 GCA_947088675.1 uncultured Roseburia sp. | reverse complement strand
AACATCAAAAATCGCCTCCGTCCCTCCTGTGGAAGCGCCGATCGCAATAATCATTTGATTTCTGTTTTCATTTAACGCCTGCGGTTCCTGCGCCATAATTTTTCTTTTGATGTTACTGATTTTTGCAGTCGATGCAATTTTCAATTTTACAAGCAATTCGTTTTTTATAAAGTCCTCCAGCTGCATCCTGTTTGAGATGGCAGGTTTCGCTACAAAATCCACGGCTCCGGCAGTCATCGCGTCAAACACTTTATCGCTTAATGCGCTGATCACAACAACCGGCAGCGGATACTGCGGCATCAGCTTGCGTAAAAATTCAATTCCGTTCATCCTCGGAAGTTCCACATCCAGCGTCATAACATCCGGTTTGTATTTTAAAATCGCGTCACGCGCTTCGAACGGATCTTTTGCTGTCGCCACAACCTGTATCGAAGGATCTTTGATCAAGCTCTGCACTAAAAGCTCACGAAAAACAAGAGAATCCTCTACAATCAATACTTTTATAGGCTGCATTTTTAACCATTTCCTTCCTTTTTCCTGAATATTGACGGCTGAACGATCTGAAACGGCGTTCTGCTCCGATCAAGCGTCTCCGTCGTCCCGATAAACAGGTATCCTCCCGGAATTAACGCATCATAAACTTTCTGCACCAATTCGCGTTTTGTCGCATCGTCAAAATAGATCATTACATTACGAAGAAAAATGGTATGTAATTTTCTCTTAAACGGAAACGGGTCCATTAAATTAAACTGGCGGAAAACGACTTCCTGTTTCAGTTCCTCTTTCACCATAAACTGGCTGCCTTTGGCAACCGATGTAAAAAAATGACGTTTCCAGTGTTCCGGAAGCTTCTGCAGCTGTTCCGCCGAATAAACGCCTGCCACTGCCTGCTTTAAAACTTTTGTTGAGATATCGGTGGCAAGTACTTTTGTATCCCAGTGCTTATGCTCCAAACCGAAAAAATCGGTTAAAACCATAGCGATTGTATAGGGCTCTTCCCCTGTGGAAGCGGCGCCACACCAGATACGCAGATCTTTCGACGCATTTTCTTTTGTCTTAAGCCAGGGAAGGACAACCTTGCGAAAAAATTCAAAGTGCTCAAACTCTCTCATAAAATATGTATGGTTCGTAGTCAGAAGATTTACCAGCATCTTTTCCTGCGTACCTGTTTTATCCTGCTCGACTGCATTCATAAAATCGGTGCAGTCCTGCCAGCCGCCGCGTCTGATATAATTTTCGAGACGACCGTTTATAATTACCTTTTTCTGGCTTAAGTCAATCCCATAATTTTGTTTCATATAAAAAGAAATTCGATGGAATTCTTCGTCCGTAATCACTGTTACGCCCCCTGAATATTAAAATCCTGTTTTTTTCTAACATAACTGGCGTGATATTTTCCTGCATATTTTATAGATATCCGGATTGTAATTTACGCCCGATTCTTTCTCCATAATCAAAAGCGCATCCTCTTTGCTGCAGCGGTTGCTGTCTGTCAAGGTACAGTACCGGTCTATAATGGCCACAATCTGAGCCGATATCGGAATATCAGTCCCTGAAAGTCCTTCCGGATATCCGCTTCCGTTCCAGTTTTCGTGATGGCAGCGGGCAATATCAACCGTCATACTGACAAAGTCATTGTAGTCGTTTCCAACATAAAAATCTTTTAACAGCTCTGCGCCTGACGTCGTATGCGCTCTCAACGCAAGTTCCTCCTCCTCTGTGAGGCCGTCTTTTTTCTGCAGAATATCAATCGAAACGGCCGTCTTTCCAATATCACAGAGCGGTGCGGCAATTCCTATGGTATCAATATAAGTATCGGATATTTTATCTTCAAACTGAGGGGAAAGCTGCATACCCTGCGCAAGGATTTTACAGTTGCGCGCAATACGTTTTAAATATTCCTGATCAAACAGGGCATTTTTTGAGACTAGCTTTGTCATGGCAAAGAGCATATTTTTCTTTTCCTGCTCCATCTGCCGCAGCTGTTCATTTACGGAAATCTGAAGTCTTCTGTTCGTCTGCGTCAGCTCCTGATTCGTCTCATAAAGGCGCAGATGCGTTCCCACACGCGCCTGCACAATCTCAGGAATAAACGGTTTTGTAATATAGTCTTCACCGCCAAGAGAAAGCCCCTCGACAATATCTTTCGGATTGTCATAGGCGGATATAAAGATCACCGGAATACTTCGTGTTTTGGCATTTCCCTTTATGGTTCTGCACAGGTCATAGCCGCTCATCCCCGGCATGGAAATGTCGGTGAGTATCAACTGCGGAGGACTCTCCTTAAGCAGTTTTAGCGCTTCCTCTGCACTTTCAGCTAAAATCGGCTGGTATCCCATACTGCTGATAATTTCCTCTAAAATAAGCCTGTTTATTTCAACATCGTCTATAATAAATACTTTTTCGTTTCCCCTGACCCCATCATTGCAACTCATCTTTTTTCCTTCCCCTCCCCCACAGATTCTCGGCCGGATATGTCCGTCAGGTAAAATCAAACATTTTAATTACTTCTACGATATTAAAGAAATCACGTTTTGCAAGTCCAAAACATTCGAGGATATCTGCAGAAAATTCTCCGCACTCTCCGTTCATAATCATTTTGAATGCCTGATCATTCGAAAATGCACTCTTATATACTCTCGGGCTCACCAGCGCGTCATAGACATCGGCAATTGCAACAATCTGCGCACTGATCGGAATATCGTCGCCCGCCAGACGGTCCGGATAGCCGTTCCCGTCCCACCTCTCGTGGTGATGGCGGCAGATTTCATAACAGTAGCGATAAAATTCACTGGAGTGATCCCGATATGTTTTCTCAAGAATATCGCATCCAATCGTCGTATGCGTCTTCATAATCTCGTATTCTTCTGCAGTCAGCCTGCCCGGTTTTAACAGGATAGCGTCCGGTATGCCGATTTTCCCTATATCATGCATTGCCGAAGCTCTTGCAATTTTGTCAATTTTCCTCTCGTCAATTTCATATTTCGGGAAATATTTCATCAGATATTTCAGTAAAATTCTTGTAAAATATTTGATGCGCCTTGTATGTTCCCCTGTCTCCGCGTTACGCGATTCTACAACGGAACTGAGCGCTTCTATCATATATTCGCTGTTTTTGCGGATTTCCTTTTCCTGTGCGCGAATCTCTTCTTCCTGTTGTTTTAAACGCACCTCCATGTTGTGTTTGTTCTGATATAATTCAATAATATTCCTGCATCTTTTTTTTACGATATGCGGATAAAACGGTTTATGTATGACATCTGCAGCACCATAGGAATAAGCGCGGTCCTCACTGTCCATAATTGTCTCCCCGGTAATCAGAATAACGGGAATCTCCTCCAGAAGCTGATGTCCTTTCATAAATTCGAGCACGCCAAATCCGTCTAAAATGGGCATTGTAATATCCAGCAATACAAGGATCAGATTCTTACTCTCCTCAATTTTTGATATCGCTTCCTGGCCGTTTGAAGCTTCCAGACTTTCATACTCGTCTTCAAACATCGCCAGTAATATCTCCCGGTTAATACTCTCATCATCAACAATCAAGATCTGCTGCTTTTCCATGATTTCTCCTTACCACTCTTCTATTGTTCTTCTTTTTTTCATAATCAAAAGGTATCATTTTTTATTCTGATTGTCAATTCCTTTCCATAAAGTGTTAACCAATGTTGTTCTGTTTCTGAAAACAAAATGCAAAGTAACCGATTCCCGTATCAAATAAAAGACTGTAAGAAGGAAATTTTTCCGCAAACATCCGGTCGAATGTCCCGGCCGTCTGCATTCCCTCCCGTTCCAATTGACAGGTATCCAGGGTAAAATAAAGCCCGATATGTTTGACAAGCTGCTCTGAGATCTGCGAAACCGCGTAGAGAAGCGTCTGGTCAATCCGGTCAAACGGAATGTTAACGAGCTCCCCGATTGTCGTAAGGATAAGCCGTTCCTCAAAAACAAGAAAAATCTGTTCTCTTTCGCCTTTCTGCGTCAGATAAACCATCTCATAACACAGCCTTTTTCCAAAGTCTTCTCCGCCATAACGCTCACTTACAATTTTCGTATCCATGCAGAACATATCGTTCATAATATGTATAATCGCGTTCTTAAGATCCGATATCTCATCATCGTCGGGACTGCCGACCCATTTGTTGGAAATTTTTCCGGTGATGGCCCGGTCTTCAATCATGATATGTCCGTTTAACCATCCCAGACAGATTCCAAGAAAATGCTGTATGGCATCCCGGGAATAGTGAGATTTTACCAGTTCCTGTTCCAGCGCCGGTATCGTATTATGCTTCATGTTGTCATGCAGACGCTTATGCGCGTCATATCCGTCGTATTTTATGCTGCGCATATAGCTTTCTTCCGACTCAAAATGATATATGACATAATTTTTAAAATATTTAATTCCCTCTCTGCAGGCCCACTCGGCGCTCTTTGAATCCTCAATCAGATTTACCAGTTTGCGCATCATGGAAAATAACTTCTGATGCGCCTGGTCAATTTCTTCGACGCCAAGACAAAATTTATCGCTCCAAATGATCTCATTTCCTTTCACACGTTTACTCCTCCTGCAGAACTGCTGTACTGTCTTATGCGGAATAAGCGTGACTGTGCCGCTCCTCCGTCCGTTCCTTTTGCTCCTCCATCTCTTCCGATGTACACTTTCTTACTTTTACAGAATGAATCATTTTATTTTCAACAGAAACTATCTCAAATAAAAACCCGTATGCCTGAATGGAAAACACTTCATGGTCCTCGGGAATCTTGTCAATCCGGGATATAAGAAATCCGTTTAATGTCTCAAATTCGTCCGCATCATCTTTTGCAGACTTTATGCCAAGTACTTTCATCACTTTTGAGAAATCAGCCATACCGTCAATCTGGTATGTCCCGTTCGGATACGAAAGAATCATCTGCTCCTCTTCGTCGTGCTCGTCTTCAATGTTGCCGACAATTTCTTCCAGAATATCCTCCATCGCCACAATACCTGCCGTCTGACCGTATTCATCGACAACGATAACCATATGGTTTTTCTCTGACTGCATCATGGTAAACAAGGTATTGATATTTCTTGTCTCAGGAATAAATTCCACTTCGCGGACAAGCCCTTCCATATTTCGAACCGGCGTATCGGAAACAGAATCGTCCCCACAGAACATCAGAGCTTCCCTGATATGTAATACGCCGATGATATTATTGATATCTTCCTGATAGACCGGAAAACGTGAATAATTATTCTCCTTTATAAAAGAAAGCATTTCTAAAAATGTCATATCGCCGTTGATCGCTACGATATTTTTGCGGTGCGTCATAATATCTTTTGCATCTTTATCGCCAAACTCAAAGATATTGTGTATCATCTCTGCTTCACTTGCCAAAAGCACGCCCTGCTCATGCCCTTCTTTTACCATGGAGATAATCTCCTCCTCCGTGACATCGTCGGTATTCCCGTGAAACGTCACACCCATGGTGCCCAGCAGTTTGCGCAGCAGAATTGCAATCACAAACAGTGCAATAAAAACAAGTACCAACAAAATAACGATCCCCCAACTGGGACTGACGCCATCGTCCATAAAACATTCTTCCTTTCCATTCATTTGTGTCTCGACTTTTAATATCATACCATATCTTGTGTACAACCGTCAAGTTTCTTATGTATACAATTCCAGGCTGATTTCCAGCGCCTTATCTATCTTTACAAGGATCTGCTGGTCCAAATGGCAGACCTTGTCTTTCAACCGCTGTTTGTCTATCGTCCGCAGCTGTTCGAGCAGTACAACGGAATCCTTTACCAGATCATATTTGCGGCTGTCAAGCTCCACATGCGTCGGCAGTTTAGCCTTATTCATCTGCGATGTGATCGCTGCACAGATCACGGTAGGGCTGTGCCTGTTGCCCACATCATTCTGTATAATCAGTACCGGACGTATTCCGCCCTGCTCGGATCCTACGACCGGCCTTAAATCTGCATAAAAAATATCACCTCGTCGAATTATCATATACTCTCCTTACATCAATTCATGAAACGATTCTGTTCATTGAAACTATCTGATGGATAGTATTGCCAATTTTAACGGGTGTATTCCGGAAACGAAAAAAATTTTATTCGGAACAAAAATCCTCTTCGTCCAGTATCCTGTCCTCCTTTCTGTAAATACGCGGAACACGCTTTCCGATACAGCATACAAACTCATAATTAAAACGACCGCTGCGCTCCCCGAGCTCTTCTGCGGAAATTCTCTCATCACCGTCGCTTCCAATCAGCGTTACCTCATCTCCGACTGCGGCATCCGGAATTTTTGTCACGTTCACCATAAACTGATCCATACAGATTCTGCCGCAGACCGGGGCGCGCATTCCGTGAATTAAGACTTCCCCATTGCCGGACAGCCCTCTTGCATAGCCGTCGGCATAGCCCACCGGGATTGTTGCGATCCGCTCCGTCCCCTGTGTAATATATGTACCGCCGTAGCTTACCGCACGACCTTTCGGCAGCTCTTTCAGACAGGCGATATGTGATTTTAACGACATAGCGGGCCGGATGGGAAGACCGGACTGATCCACCTGCGCCGACGGCCATAACCCGTACAGCGTGATGCCGGCGCGCACCATGTTTAAATTTGCCTCCGGCAGTTCCAGAATGCCTGCACTGTTAGAACAGTGTCTGACCGGAATCGTCAGCCCTTTTTTCTCAATCTGATCCGTAATCTCCAAAAATTTCGCAAGCTGATTTTTTGCATCTGTTTTGTCTGTCTCGTCCGCGCGTGCAAAATGCGTAAAAATTCCCTCCACTATAATATGCGAAAACTTTGCGATACGTGTCATCTCATCGACAGACTGTGCGTTTGGCTGATACCCGATACGGCTCATCCCCGTATCGACTGCAAAATGAATCCTGCACTGTCTGTTCAGACGCGCTGCCGCCTGCTCCAGATCTGCCGCCGTTTCCCATGTAAAAACAGTGGGCATCAAATCTGCTTCCACCAGCTCTTCATACCGCTCAGGAAATACATACCCCAATATCAGGACCGGTTTTTTAATCCCTTCTTTTCGAAGCGTCAGTCCCTCTTCTATCGTTGCGACGCCAAAACCGTAAAGATACGGCAAATTCTCTACAACTTTTGCAATCGGCGCCGCCCCATGTCCATATCCGTCCGCTTTGACTACAGCCATAATTTTTGTACCCGTACAGATCTTTTTGTGCATGGCTTCCATATTGTACAGAATTGCATCGAGATCAATCTCGGCATATACTCTCCTGGCACGTTCTCTCGGATCGCAGCTTTTGTATCTGTCTGTTTTGCCATAATGCATATCGGAACTTTTATTTTCTGTGTCGGCAAACAAAATTTCACACCCCTTTTCCTTTTCTTTCTGCTGATATTTTAAAATTCTTTCCAGGCCTGTTTCAGTCCGTCCGCCAGATCCGCGGCCGTAAGTCCCCGTTCCCCGCACTGTCCCGCTTTTATATCTCCCGCCATGCCGTGCAAAAATACGCCGAGCAAGGCAGCCGTATCGGGCGATGCGCCCTGTGCAAGCAGCGAACCGATCATACCGCTTAACACATCGCCGCTGCCGGCCGTTGCCATACCGGAATTTCCGGTTGTATTCAGATAAATTTCTCCGTCCGGCAATGCGCTGACTGTCCGAAAATCTTTTAAAACGCAGACCGTATGATACCTTTCGGCCAGTTCTCTGGCTGTATCGGGAATCTCTGTTTCGATCTGTAAGATCGTTTTGCCTGTCAGGCGCGCCATCTCGCCGACATGCGGCGTTACAATTTTATTTTCCCCAAGCATGCGCAAAAGATTTTTCTTTCGCGCCATGATATTCAACGCGTCCGCATCCAGCAAAACCGGTTTCTCCGTTTCTTTTAATACCGTTTCAACAAGCTCTTCCGCAGCGTATCCTTCTCCCAGTCCAGGCCCTGTGACTATGGCGTCAGCCCAGCAGATCGCCTTTGACAAATCTGTTTCCCTGCTGTCTTTATCATATGTTTCAATGATCGCTTCCGGCACTGCCGTCTGTAAAATCACCCTGTTTTCCAAGGGCGTCAGCACTTTCACAAGCCCGCATCCGCAGCAATAAGCGGCTCGTGCCGCAAGAACGGCAGCGCCAGCCATATTGACGGAACCGGCAATCAAGAGAAGTTTTCCGTAAGTTCCCTTATGTGAATGCGCAAAACGTTTTGGAAGCAGGTTCCCGACATCCTCCTTTTCCAGCATCCGAAAGCGCGGCAGTTTCCCCAGAAAACTGTTCTCGTCGATTCCGATTTCCCGTACAACTGTTTTTCCGGCGTAATTGACGCCGGGCCAGAGCATGCAGCCGCATTTTGCAAACGCAAAAGTAACAGTCAGATCTGCCCAAAACGCTGTTCCTAAAATTTTACCGGTATCGGCGGACAGACCGGAAGAAATATCAACTGCCGCCTTAAAACCGCAAAGACGGTTCATCTGGTCAATTTTTTCCGCGTAAACTCCCGTAACCTCCCGTGTCAGGCCGACGCCAAATATCGCGTCTATCACAACCGTATAATGATCCTCCGGAATCTGCTCATACACAGGAATCCCGTAAGCTGAGAGAATTTCAAGCTGAAGACGGTTTGCTTCTGTTGCCCTCTCCCTGTTCCCGACATATACAACCGTTACACTCGATTTTTTTTGCGCCAGGAGTCTTGCAGCCGCAAGACCGTCCCCGCCGTTATTGCCCGATCCGCAGACAATCAGCGCTTTTGACGTATCGACATTCTGACACGCAAGCTCGTCAACAAAGGCCAGCGCAGCGCGTTCCATCAATACAATGGAAGGAACTTTATAATAGTCGGCTGTATTTTTATCGTATGTTTTCATTTCACTGCTGTTAACAAGATATTGCATAAGATGATCCTTTCCGAAAAAAAGGGCATTGCGCCGCCGCAACACCCGTCCCATTTCTTTTTGTCATTCTGTCTCCTGCTCCCCTTGCATGGTTTCCTGCCTTTTTTGAATCATATTGTATGACAGCTGCATCAGACTGTCGGAAAGATGTACATTTTCAACGACAGCCTCTTCTTCTGAAAGCTCAAGATCCACATGTACAAAGTTCCAGATTGCATGAATGCCGTTACTTACCAGCCGGTGCGCCATGGCCTCTGCTTTTTGCTTTGGAACTGTCAGCGCCGCAATATCAATTCTGTGTTTTTGACAGAACGGCTCCAACTCATCCAGCATATAAACTGGTATCCCGCGCACCGACATTCCTTTCAACGCAGGATTAATATCAAAAAGACCGATGATAACAAATCCGAGCTTTTCGAATTTCACATAATTGGCAAGAGCAAGCCCCAGATTTCCGGCTCCGATCACAATAATATTGTGCCGCTCATTTACGCCGAGTATTTTTCCTATTTCCTCATACAGATAGTTTACGTTGTATCCGTACCCCTGATGCCCGAATACGCCGAAATTATTCAGATCCTGGCGTATCTGGGAAGCCGTCACGTTCATCCTGCGGCTTAAGTCATTGGACGAGATGCGCTCAACCCCCTCTTCTAAAAGTTCTCCCAGATGGCGGTAATATCTTGGCATCCTGCGTATTACTGCCTGCGATATTTCTTTCCCCTCCACAAAAAATATCCACCTTTCTGTTTTTTATTCGGATTCCATCTGAAGCGAGAGTTCTTCCCACGTATCGTAACAATCCGACAATTCCCTCTGACAGGCTTCCCGCAGCGCTGTCAGTTCGTTTAATTTAGCCGAATTTATCGCATTTTCCGGTTTTTCAAACTCACAGTCAATGCGCTCGATTTCCTTTTCCAGTTCTGCAATACGAGCCTCTGCCTTTTTGACTGCATTTTCGATCTTTCGCATCTTTGCCTGCTGCGCTTTTACGGCTTTCCAGTTTTCCTTTGCTCCGGAACCGGCCTTTGGCAAAGATTTTTCTTCCGTAGCCAGAACCGCTTTTAATTCGTCATGCTTCTCCAGATAATAATCATAATTGCCCAGATAACTGACCAGAGTCTGTCCATCCAGATCGAGAATCCTGGTCGCCGTCTGGTTAATGAAATATCTGTCGTGCGATACAAAAAAAACGGTTCCGGTATATCGGTTTAACGCGTCCTCCAGAATCTCTTTTGAGGTAATATCCAGATGATTGGTCGGCTCGTCCAGGATCAGGAAATTTGCATCGGAAAGCATCAGTTTTGCCAGCGAGACACGTCCCCGCTCCCCGCCGCTTAGATCGCCAATCCGCTTAAAGACGTCGTCATCCGTAAATAAAAACGCCGCGAGCACATTGCGTACTTTTGTATTGTTTAAGGCCGGATAGTCGTCCGCAATCTCATCAAAAACTGTTTTTTCCGTATGCAGCAGCTGATGTTCCTGATCGTAATAACCGATATGGACACCGGAACCAAGAGAAATGGTACCGGAATCTGCATCGGTTAAATTGTTGATGATCTTAAGCAGCGTTGTCTTTCCTGTCCCGTTATTTCCAATCAGGGCCACTCGTTCCCCGCGCTTAATTTCAAAAGAAAGATTCGAAAACAGCGTGTGCGGCGGATAGGATTTCGTAAGGCCGTCTATCGTTAACACATCGTTCCCGCTTGTGACATTCGGCTCAAGCACAATATGAATATCTGTTTTTTCCTCCTCCGGTTTTTCCAGCCGTTCTATCCGATCCAGCATTTTTTCGCGGCTCTCGGCCCGCTTTATGGATTTTTCCCTGTTAAATGATTTTAATTTTGCAATGACTTCTTCCTGATGTCTGATCTCGCGCTGCTGATTATAATACTGTTTCAGCAGATCCTCGCGCACTTTTGCTTTTTTTCTGGCAAAATCCGTATAATTTCCCAGATAAACAAAGGATTTGTGACGGAAAATTTCAATCACTTTTGTGACAATGCGGTCCAGAAAATAACGGTCATGCGCAACCAGAAGCACCGCTCCCTTATAATTATTCAGAAAAACTTCAAGCCAGCGAATCGATTCCATATCCAGATGATTGGTCGGCTCGTCCAAAAGCAGCACATCCGGTTTTGAGACAAGCAGTTTTCCGAGGGAAACCCTCGTCTTCTGCCCGCCGGAGAGCTGCTCTGTCTTTTTGTTAAATTCTTCCTGCGAAAAACCAAGTCCCAGAATCACTCCTGTCACTTCACTGCGGTAGGTCTTTCCGCCGACCGCCTCATACGCATGGTTCAGTCTGTGGTACCTGTCCAGAAACGTCTCAAGCTCTTCCTCCGAAAGCCTGCTCATTTGTGATTCCATTTCACGCAGACGTTTCTCCATAGCAAGAATATCGCTTCTTGCCCCGAGCACTTCTTCATAAATGGTCTTATGCCCGGAAACATCCTGATGCTGGGCCAGATAGCCGATCGTCTTATCTTTTGCCAGAATGACTTCCCCCTGATCCGCCTGTTCTATCTGCATAATGATCTTAAGCAGCGTCGACTTGCCGGCGCCGTTGATCCCCACCAGCGCCGCTTTCTCATTTGCCTCAATATGAAAACTGATCTCTTTTAATATTTCGTCTGTCCCAAATGATTTTGAGATATTCTGACAGGATAATATCATAAAACAGCCTATCTTTCTATTTATATTCTTTCTCTAAATTTTCGCGTATCGCTTTGATAAATCCCTCGCTGCTTAACACCACCGGATTTTCAATCGTTGTAATTAATGCCAGGTCCTTTGTCATTTTTCCCGCTTCGATCGTAGATACGCAGGCGCGCTCCAGCCTGTCTGCAAACTGTACAAGCTCCATGATTCCGTCGAGCTCTCCCCGCTTGCGCAGAGCGCCTGTCCATGCAAAAATAGTCGCTACGGAGTTTGTAGATGTCTCTTCCCCGTTTAAATGTTTATAATAATGGCGCTGAACCGTTCCATGCGCCGCCTCATATTCATAATATCCGTCCGGCGATACCAGTACCGAGGTCATCATGGCCAGGGATCCAAACGCGCTTGAAATCATATCACTCATCACATCGCCGTCATAATTTTTACATGCCCAGATATAACCGCCCTCCGACTTCATCACACGCGCTACGGCATCATCGATCAATGTATAAAAATAAGTAATCCCGGCCGCCTCAAATTTCTCTTTATATTCCGCGTCAAAAATCTCCTGGAATATATCTTTAAACGTATGGTCATATTTTTTGGAAATGGTATCCTTTGTGGCAAACCACAGATCCTGCTTTGTATCCAGTGCAAAATTAAAACAGCTCTTTGCAAAACTCTCAATGGAACCGTTTAAATTATGCTGTCCCTGTACCACGCCTGCGCCGTCAAACGTATGGATCAGTTCCCTTGTCTCGGTCCCGTCTTCAGCTGTAAAGACAAGTTCGCATTTTCCAGGACCCTTGATCTTCATCTCAGACGCCTTATAGACGTCGCCGTATGCATGACGCGCAATCGTAATCGGTTTCTTCCAGCTTTTTACGTTTGGCTCAATCCCTTTTACAACAATCGGAGCTCGAAATACTGTTCCGTCAAGCATCGCACGTATGGTACCGTTTGGACTTTTCCACATTTCCTTTAAATTGTATTCCGTCATACGGGCTGCATTCGGCGTAATGGTCGCGCACTTTACTGCAACCCCGTATTTTTTTGTCGCATTCGCAGAATTGATTGTCACCTGATCGTTTGTCTCATTGCGGTGTTCCAGTCCAAGATCATAATATTCCGTATTCAGTTCAATAAACGGATTTAAAAGTTCCTCTTTGATCATTTTCCAGAGGATTCTTGTCATCTCATCGCCGTCCATCTCCACCAGAGGCGTTGTCATCTTAATTTTTTCCATATAGCTGTTCTCCTCATTTCTGCTAAATTTTATTGTCCTATTTTACACACTTTTTGCCGTTTTTGTCAAGCAAAGAACATGGCTGACCTGGCAATTACGTTTTTTTACAGGCGAGTTTGGACGATTCTCCAACTGGCCGGGAAAGTCAGGCAGTACATGGGTTTTTATTGCCCTGTAAAAAAGCTGCCGCAATCCATTTTAAATGGCGCGGCAGCTCTCCTGATCTTTACTTGATTTTAATTTTTATTTTTGCCGTCTTTTTGGATCCGTCCGTTGCTTTCGCCGTGATCGTAACCCGCTTTCCTTTTCCGGCTTTTTTCGCTGTTACGACGCCTTTTTTCGAGACTGTCGCATATTTCTTATTGCTTGTCGTCCACTTCAGTATTTTGCTGGCTGCCGGGCTGTTTGTCGTGACAACCGCTTTGATTGTAAGTTTCTTCCCGGCCTTTACCGATGATTTTGCCGAAAGTCTGATCTTTGTCACAAGCGCTTTCTTAATCTGTATCCGGCAGGTTCCCTTTACACCCGAACCGTCGGCCGCAGTCGCGGTAATAACGACTGTTTTTCCTGCGCCCGCCTTTTTGGCTGTAACAACGCCGCTCTTGCTGACTGTCGCATATTTTGTATTGTCGCATTTCCATGTCACCTGCTTGTTTGCAGCTTCCGCAGGCAATACTTCTGCTTTCAGTGTCAGTTTATTCCCCGCAACAACCGTTTTTGCTTTTGACGTAATGCGGATCGACTGGACTGCTGTCGACGTCCCGCTGTCAGTCGGCGGCTGTATCGGCGTATCCACTGGCGGTTTCGGATCTGCTGGATTCGGATCGGTCGGACCCGGATTGACCGGATCGGTCGGACTCGGGTCGGTCGGTTTCGGATCTTCCGTTGGCTTTGGATCTTCCGTTGGCTTTGGATCTTCCGTTGGGCTCGGATCCGTCGGATCGGTCGGAATCGGGTCGGTCGGGTCCGGATCTTCCGTTGGCTTTGGATCCTCCGTTGGCTTTGGATCTTCCGTTGGCTTTGGATCTTCCGTTGGCTTTGGATCCTCCGTTGGGCTCGGATCCGTCGGATCGGTCGGAATCGGGTCGGTCGGGTCCGTTGGACTCGGATCCGTCGGATCGGTCGGACTTGGGTCGGTCGGGTCCGTTGGACTCGGATCTGTTGGGCTTGGATCCTCCGGGTCGGTTGGATCCGTCGGGTCGGTCGGTTTCGTCGGTTTTGTGACCGTAACAGTCATTCCCTCTGCCGATGCGCTTGCGGTTTTTCCGGCCTCATCCGTAACTGTCAGGCTGCAGGCAAGCGTCACATCGCCCTCCTCCACGCCAAAGGATGCCCCTGTTTCTTCAAATTCCCATGACAGCTGATTCCGTCCCGGATTTAACTGTACCTGTTTGGTAACGGAACTTACTTTTTCCTGTTGTTCATCAAAAAATTCTGCTTTTAATGTCACATTCCGGGCAGAGGCTGAATTTGAGATCAGTTCTGCGGATATGGTCCCGCCCAGTTCATTTTTTTCATTGCAGGAGACTTCCGCCGAAAATTCTTTAATTTTCACGGAAAAATCTGCATCGCCAGCTACAAATGAGCTGACTGCCTGCCCGTTTTCCACTGCAGCCGGCTGCCCGTCGATGGTCACTGTTGCGTCGTTTTGTACGCTTACCGTAATTGCGCCTTCCTGTGACACAGTGACGGACGCATCGTCAGTTACCTCGATCGAACGCTCCATTCCCTGCTCGTTGACCAGATTGATCACGGTTGTCTCCGGCTCTGTGGAATCTGATTCCACAGCAATCGTCAGATCGCTCTCGCTGCCGCCGTCGCTGTTAACCGTGAGCACGGCATCCTGATCAGAGGACGTAATCTCTGCAAAACTGTCCTCCGAAGCCATATAAAATGTAACGGACTGTTCCTCTCCGTCAGCGGTTTCGTTCTGGCTGTCCGCATCCGCCGCATGATCTGCACGAATCCGGTAATTCCCTTCCGGCAGCACATAGCTTCGGATTCCGGAAAACGTATCGTCCGCGGCGCCGTTTAAATGCATCTGCTCGTAGGCGCCCTCGATTTTGTCAATCCCGTCCCCGGCTTCATTTGTCAGGCTGACATGCTCGCTGTCAATCGACAGATAAACCGATGTATCGACTGTGTTATCATGCAGCGCAACGCCTGACATTGCGTTTGCAAACGTACTGTAATCCATATAGGACGCCGAACGGTAAGGCCCGTACTGTATGCCGCTTAAATCTTTCTTTACAGTCAGAGTCTGCAGCGCACGCGGTTCGTTCGGGTCATATACTTTCATCAGGAAATCGCCGTTGTCCGCCTGTTCCACGGAAACCGGAACTACCGCATGGCCGGCATTATCCGAACAGATGATCATAATCACCGGTTCTGCAGACGAATCAACGGAAAGACCGCCGGAACGCTCAAACTCTTCTACGCGCTGGATCAGTCTGCGCAGGCTGTTGAAATTTTTATAAACGATCCCATTGCTTGAGGCTATGGACGGCTTATACTGCGAAATCTGCCCCGCCTCAATCAGTTTTGTAAGCTTTTCGGACGCGCTGAGCGCATACAGGTTCTGCGCGGATGCACTGTAGTCAGAAAGACGGTACTCTTGCGGGTTCTCATAAAATGAAAGCGTCGTGGCCGCCATCCCATAACAGCTGCCGCCCCATTTCTCATTGACCACATAATAATAGGTGCCTTTGATAATACTGTCGAGTACATCGACATAGCGCTGCCTCGGGATTCGGTAATCCGCCGGATAGCCGAACGAAGCATGGCTGTTTGCAAACGAATAGTGGTCTTTCCGTTCTGTATAAAATTTGGTAAGGCCGCTCACCGGAATGCTGTTCCATGCGCCGCCGAGCGCCTCCCAGCTTTCGTTCGGACTGCGGTAATAAAAGCCCAGGCCGTCTGCGCAGCCCGAAAATCCGTCCTGCGAAAGGGATGCAGGCACATTTCCGTAAAAATATACTTTTTCCAGCGCGCCACAGTCAGAAAACGCGCCGGATGCAATCGTATCTGCCTTTGCAGGGATATTTACGGTGCGAAGCGACGCACACCCGCCGAATGCATTCGATCCGATCTCTGTTACGCTCTCCGGGATCAGCATACCGGTCAGCGCGCCGCAGCCCGAAAATACACCCGCATCCAACACTGCAAGAGACGAGCCGAGCGATACATTGGTCAGCGCACTGCAGCCCGAAAACGCGCCCGCCCCGATCTGCTCTGCCGCCTCCAGCGCAAGAGAAGTCATCGCCGTATTGTCAGAAAACGCGCCCGCCCCGATTGTCCGTGCCGAGAGGATGTCATGCCCCCGCATCTGTGTACAGCCCGAGAACGCATGATCCCCGATTGCGGCAAGGTTTTCGTCCGTCTCAACAAGAAGCAGTTTCTGCGCGTCTGCAAACGCATTGCTGCCGATCTTTGTGACGCCGTTGGCATAAATCGTCTGGATTTCCCCCACATAGCCGTTCCACGGAGCAGGCGATTCCTCTGTAAAATCCGGGATCTCCCCGGTTCCGCTGAAAGTCAGTTTTCCGTTTGACTCCTCAAACAGAAAGGAAAGCGTATCAAAGCTGCCCTCCGCCGACCCGTTCAGATTCGGGTTCCACTCCGCGGATTTGTTGTCTAAAATGGATGTCCAGTTGCCTGTATCCCACCCGGTAGTACCTTTTGCAAGATAAAAAAGGAGATCCTTATGATTTTTTTCAAACGATGTATAACCGGCCTCGGGCGCATTGCCGGTAAAATATATTTCTTTCAGATTTTTGTTATACCAGATCGCATAGTTGTTAATTTTTGTCAGTGACTCCGGCAGATACAGCTGCTCCAGCAGATCCGCATACATAATTGCGTATGCATCGATGCTTGCTGTCTCCGGCAGCGCCGAATAGGAGGTATCCGTTTTTTTGGCAGGATACAGATACAGCCTCTGGTGGTCTTTGCTGTAAAGGACGCCGTCCACCGTTTCCAGATACGGATTTTCACTGTTTACTTCTATATTCTGCAATGCCGCACAGCTTTTGACAAATCCGCTTTCAATTGTCTCAAGCCCTTTTCCCAGACTTATGGTATTGAGTTTGTCACAGTTAGAGAACGCTTCTTTCATCACGGACTGCACGGAATCAGGGAGCGTTATGGACTCCATCAGTTTGCAGCTCGCAAAAGCGCTTGCTGCAATCGTTTTAACGCCGTCCTGAATATGGATTTCTGTGATCGGATTTTTGGGCGCACAGACAATCACGCGCTCCGGTGTCCCGTCCTCCGACTTCTGATACAGCACATTGTCGACTGCCTCAAATACCTTATTTTCCGGCGCAACCTCAATTCCTGTCCAGTCATTGTATGGTACAGTAAAAGCCTTTGTTCCAATAGACGTCACATTTTTCGGAATCGTAATCGTCCCGACAATGCTTGTATTGTCAAATGCACCATTTCCGATTGTGGTAAGACTGTCCGGTAAAGTGATACTGTTAAGAGACTTGAAATCGGTAAATGCTTCCGACTCTATCGTTTCCAGCCCCTCATTAAATACAAGTGTTCTCACCTTATTTCCATAAGTTATGTCTTCCGGGTCAAACGCATTATTCCCGATTGTTTTCAAGCCTGATCCGAACTGAATCGACTCTAAGGATTTTGTTTTGGCAAATGCCATGCTTCCGATGGATTCGACACCATCCGGTATTGTGACCGATTTCAGCTGCGTACATCCTCTGAAAGCACGCCCCCCCCCCCCCCGATTTTCTTAAGACTTTCGGGCAGTTTCAGTTCTTTTATACTGACCAGATCCGCAAATGCATTGTATGTGATGGTTGTAACACCCTCTTCTATGCACAGCGTTTTAATCTGTCCGCGGTACGGATGCCATCCGTAATAATCCGGATTCACACTGACCCAGCCTGCCGGAAAACTGCCGTCGCCGGCAGGATCTTCCAGAGAAATCGTCAGTTTATAGGGAGTCGCCTCCAGATCCCAGCCGTCTGTTGTATCCTCTGTCAGCGTCCAGATGATGTTATATTTTTCATTCAGTTTATTTGGCTGGCCTAAGACAACAGAGTCTGTGGTCGTTCCGGCGGCCCGGACAATCGTACGTTCATAGCCTGGCAATGAGATTACGCCGGCAAGCAACGAAAATATAAGTAGATAGCATATCACTCTTTTCAGCCGTTTCATCAAAGAAATACCTCCTTTTTCAAATAGATTACATATGTGATCACTGTCTGCTTTGGTTCTTTACGTTCTACATCAATAAAATACGCACCCCCCCCCGCAAAGAAAAGCGTATAATAACCGCCTTTATTATATCACAAAAGGAAAAATTTTACAATATCCAGTTCAATCATTTTTCGACTTTAAAAATTTCAACCTTTTTTTGAACATTTTTTCAGTTTCAGCATTATTGCTAATTTGATAGTGGG